>CAZHBL010000191.1:0-8954 GCA_964530105.1 uncultured Pirellulales bacterium
CCTTGCTTATCAACTCTGACCTCTGTCAAAAATCACTCATTTTGCGGAAGTCTTCAAAAGTTCAATATTAGTCGCCAATTGAAGAGTAAAAATGCTATAAGCTATAAAAAACTGCCTTCTGCAAGAATGAAACGTTACAGTTGCCTATAATTTCCTTATACCAAATTGACAACCTTCTCGTCAAGAAAATTTTTCCGATTATATCGGTGAATCGCATTAATCCTCAATGAGGCTGCCTATAAGTTAGGGTAGGTACATAACGAATGTGCAATATATGATATGGAGAACCCATGTGGGCAGTCCCGTCAAAAAACTGTGGCTCACAGATGGAATCGAACTCACCTGATATCACTCTGGAACAAACAGTTGCACACAGGGCGTCAGATACCGCGTTCATGTTCCGAGATACAGGGCTGCCGACCGGTCTTGTCACTCCGTGAACTTGTCCTGGAGTTCTACAATTGCCGATTGGGCCTCTTTTAGCTGGTCCTGCAGCCGAATGACCCTTTCCGTCTCGGCCTGCAACCGAGTTCCGAGCTTATCCATTCGCTCCTGGGCGGTCTTTGCCTCGGCAAGAGCTGCCTGGCGCAATTTGGCAAGTTCATCCTCCCGCTTTTGCAGCTCTTCGCGAAAGCTGACAAACGCGTCGATCTGTTTCTGAAACTCACTGAGCGAGCCGCTAAGTCCCGTTACCTTTGCTTCCGACGGCTTAGGAGCTCGCATGGCAGTTTCCAATTTTGCCTTCAGATCGTCTCTTTCCATACGGTTTTCGTCTCTTTCCATACGGATTTTGTCTCTTTCCATACGGGTTCTGTCTAATTCCTCCTGAAGGCTTGCCATTTCGAATCTACAGCAACCTGCCAGCGCTAATGGAAAAACCAACGCTATCAAACATGTAAAAATCACTACCTGTTTCATCATCTCGCTACTCCTTTTTTTCGGCTGCGGCCACATTCGCAACCATATTGAATACAAACGATTATATGAAAAAGGGAAAGCTTAAACAGGCCTCCTGCAGGCTTTCCATCACTACTCCTATATAACATAAACATAACACATCGAAATGCGAAAGTCAATAATAAAAGGGATAATTCTGCATTTTCTATCGAAGAAATTGAGGTCAATTAAAGCAGTCCTATCTGAATGTTGGTTCCTTAAGCTGTATTTTTGAGCTCTCCATGGAGCATATGTTATTCTTAACCGCGGGGAGACTGCCGGTCGTCGCCGGAAGATGCTTTGGATTTAGAGTAAATTGTAGTATTATAGGACTTCTCGCAAGCAGCTAAAAAGCAGGATTTGCTTGCCCGGTACAGGTTTTGCCGGTAAAATATTAGAGAGTATGAATATGTTGTGCCGTAAAAAAACACTCCCGGCGGCTATATTCGTGGTTCTGGTCGCAGGGCCTATCCTGCGGTCGGCAGAAATTGCGGTCGAGCAGATCGAAGCCGATTGGTTTCGCCAGGAACAGGTGCGCCACAGCCGGGCCGCTCCTGCGGGCGGCGGTGTCACGCCCGAGCAGGATGCAATCGGAGCCTGCGACGGCATCAAAGACGGCAAGTGGGGATTCCACACGGAAAACCAGGACAATCCCTGGTGGCAGATTGACCTGGGCGAGTCCATACCGTTGGAGCGTATCGTCATCTACAATCGTTGTGACTTTGCGGACCGCGCCTCAAGGCTGGCCGTTTTGATTTCGGACGACGCCGGGACGTTTAGGCAATTCTATAGACATGATGGTACGGCCTTCTACGGCTATACGGACGGCAAACCGCTCGTTGTAAGATTAGACGGGGCAAAAGCCCGGTACATCCGCCTACAACTGCCGGGCAAGAACTACTTTCACCTGGACGAGGTGGAAATCTACGCTCGCGGTATCGAGGGCAATATCGCACATGGCAAGTCCGCCACTCAAAGCAGCACGAGCCAGTGGTCAAAGCAGCATTCGGGAAGAACGGGCTATGGCACAGCACGAATTGTCGCCCGCGGCTTGAAACTTGCGGAGAATCTGGCGCATCTGGGGCTAAGCGTTGATGAGCAGGTAGAAACACTAAACGCTTTGAACAAACGCAGCGAGCTACTGCAAGGCGAGGCATCCGAAGAGCTTAATCGGGACCTGTATCTTCGAGCCCGTTGGGTGGTTCGCAGGATGATGTTCTTGAATCCCCTGCTTGACTTCGATACGATACTGTTTGCCAAGCGAGCGCCCGGAACACTGCCGCACATGTCGGACCAATACTACGGCTGGTGGTCGCGCCCCGGCGGCGGGCTATTTCTTCTTCAGGGATTCAAGGATAATAATCCACATCTAAAATGTCTGACCGAAAGCTGGCCTGAAGGGAGCTTTCTGCGTCCAGACCTTTCCTATGACGGCAGGAAGATCCTTTTTGCCTATTGCAGGTATTATCCGCACGTGGCCGGCATGGAAAAAGTGGACAAAGATAAACTGCCCGAGGACACCTTCTACCAGATTTACGAAATGAACATCGACGGGACCGGGACAAGGCAACTGACTCGCGGCCGTTACGACGACTTCGACGCCCGGTATCTGCCAAACGGTGAAATTGTATTTCTCTCGACGCGAAAAGGTCAATTCGTTCAGTGCAATAAGTCAAACACTGCCGCAACACAGCGGGCGACTCTTCCGGACAGCTATGTCCGCTGCGGCGGTGACAACAAACGCCCATGTGCTGTCTATACGCTGCACGTTATGGACTCCTGCGGCGGGAATCTCCGTCCGATCTCGGCTTTCGAGAACTTCGAGTGGACACCGATGGTAGCTGATGACGGGCGAATTCTCTATGCACGGTGGGACTATATCGACCGGTTTAACGGTCACTTTATGAGCCTGTGGTCGACCAATCAGGATGGAACGAATCCTCAACTCGTCTACGGCAACTACACCACGCGGCCCCAGTGCATTTTTGAGGCCCGTTCGGTCCCGAATTCTCACAAACTCATTTTCACGGCTTCGTCTCATCATTCTATAACCGGCGGCTCGCTGGCATTACTGGACCGAACTTATGGAACCGAGCAGGCCGAGCCTCTGACTCGTTTGACGCCGGAGGTGTGTTTTCCCGAATCAGAGGGCTGGCCGGATACGTACTATGCCAATCCTTATCCACTGTCGGAAGACCACTTTTTCGCAGCCTGGAGTGACAGGCCGCTCCCGCCCCACATGGGCAGCGCACAGGTTACAGACGAGCGCAATCCCGTCAATGCGATGGGCCTGTATCTGTGTGATGCGTTCGGTAACCTTGAGTTGATTTACAGGGACGACAAGATATCGAGTATGAATCCCTTACCGGTCCGCCCGCGTAAGAAGCCGCTGACCCAGCCGTCTCAGACCGATTGGGATGGACCTCAGGAAGGATGCTTCCTCGTGCAGGACGTTTATAAGGGGCTCACGGGAGTTAAGCGAGGTGTCGTCAAGAGCCTGAGAATTGTCGGCGTGCCCCCGAAAACACAGCCCTATATGGACTCGCCCAGTCTGGGTGTTTCGAAGGAAGATCCTGGGAAATTTGTGCTGGGAACCGTTCCTGTTGAAGATGACGGCTCAGCCTACTTTTTCGTGCCGTCCGGCGTATCGATGTTCTTTCAGGTCCTGGATAGCAATGGCCTGGCTCTTCAGACGATGCGAAGCCTCACCTATATCCAGCCCGGACAGACGCTTTCCTGCATTGGCTGTCACGAGTCGCGAGAGCTGGCCCCTGGGATAGCAAGGCGGCCCTTAGCTGCTCGCCGTGAGGCTTCACGGCTTAGGCCCGGCCCGGCCGGTTCGTGGCCGCTGCGTTTCGATGCCCTGGTGCAGCCTGTTTTGGACAAATCATGTGTTTCGTGCCACAGCCCCGGCAGCAATGATGAACACTCATCACAATTCGACCTGACGGCGAAGAATTCCTACCAAAGCCTGATTTCATTCGCCCAAAAGGATCTGGAGAAACTCGCCTTCGAACGAGACGCTTCTATAGTAGGTCAATCCCCGGCAGTCCAGAGCAAGCTGCTGGCTCTTCTGAGGCAGCCGGATGGGCACAGCGGCGTCCATTTGGACGATGAGAGCTTCGAGCGGCTGGCCACATGGATCGATGTTTACGCCCAGAAGCTCGGTTCCTTCAGCAAAGAACAGGAACAACAGTTAATCGATCTTCGCCGGAACATTCGTTTTCTGTTGGCAGAATAACCATCCTTGAGTAAACCAGAACCGGCGGGTAAATATTCTTCGGCGCAAACAAATGGGGCCTGTACCAAACTAAAACGTATATGAGAAAAAAGCAAAATGAACCGTTTCAATCATAAAAGCACATAATTTATGTCGGATCAATTGCCGATAAACACGTGAATTGAATTATCAGCGAGAATTGCCCTGTCCGAAATAGGATTGCAGTGTAACTCTTGTCAAGCATATCATCAGAAAAAGCGGGCGATGGGAATTGAACCCACGTAGTCGGCTTGGAAGGCCGATGCATTACCACTATGCTACGCCCGCTTGTTATTCGTTATTGATTATAAGTCATCAATAATTTACAATCTCATAGTAATCGGTCAACAAAAAATAGTCAACAGGAATTTGAAAATGAATATCAGCGAACTCGCGGCAGCAGCCAAATCGGCCTCAATCGGTTTAGCGGCCGTCAACACCGACATAAAAAATAACGCCCTGGCGGAAATCGCGAAGGCTATCAAGCAGCGCAGCGTTGAAATCATCGACGCTAATGAGCAGGACCTGGCCGAAGCGCAAAAGAATAATCTGGCTGCCCCGCTGCTCAAGCGGCTGAAGTTCGACGATGGCAAAATCGCCCAGACCGTCGCCGGAATCGAGAGCCTTATCAAGCTCGACGACCCCGCGGGCAGGACTTTGAGCGCCATCGAGCTTGACGCCGGACTGGAGCTTTACAAGGTCAGTTGCCCCATAGGCGTTATCGGCGTGGTTTTCGAATCCCGCCCGGACGCCCTGGTGCAGATATCGACGCTCTGCCTGAAAAGCGGCAACGCCGTCCTGCTCAAAGGCGGCAGCGAAGCGGCCAAAACCAATCGTATCCTGGCCGAGACAATCGCCGAAGCGAGCGAAAAAGCCGGCCTGCCCGAAGGCTGGATTCAGCTTTTAGAGACGCGCCAGGACGTCGCCGAGATGCTGGCTCTCGATGAATACATCGATCTGGTAATCCCCCGCGGTTCGAACGAATTTGTCCGTTATATTATGAACAATACGAACATCCCGGTCCTCGGCCATGCCGACGGAATCTGCCACGTTTATGTAGACGCCGACCTCGATATGGCCGTGAACATCGCCGTTGATTCCAAGTGCCAGTATGTTGCCGTCTGCAACGCCGCCGAGACCCTTTTAGTCGATAGCGCGATTGCCGAGCAGTTCCTGCCGAAAGTAAAAGCCGCCCTGGAGCAAAATGGCGTCGAGCTTCGCGGCTGCGAGCGAACGGCTTCGATAATCAATGTCAAACCGGCAACAGAAGAGGATTTTTCAACCGAATATCTCGATTACATCCTTTCTATAAAAGTAGTCGACAGCCTGGACGCCGCCATCGAGCACATCAATCGTTACGGCTCGAAACACACCGATGCCATTGTCACCGCCGACAAGACAAAGGCCGAGCGGTTTATGGCCCTTGTGGATTCGGCGAATGTATTGTGGAACTGCAGCACTCGCTTTGCTGACGGCTTCCGCTACGGCCTCGGCGCCGAGGTCGGCATCAGCACCAGCAAAATCCACGCCCGCGGCCCCGTCGGACTCGAAGGACTGGTTATCTACAAATACAAGCTCCTCGGCACCGGGCAAATCGTCGCCGACTACTCCGGCCCTAATGCAAAAAAAAAGTTCACACACAGAAAGTTAGAGAATTAGTGGAATAACAGCCCGAAAAAGCAGTTTCCGCTTTTAAGCCGGCCAAAATTTTATCTATTTTTACAAAACATCTGTTTAGTCCAAAGAACATAATTCCTTATCTAATCTATAGTTATCTGATTTAGTAATTCCTTCCTCATCGCCGGATAAAAATTTTTAACATTTTTTCCATTTTTTCATCAACATTTACCAGGTGTTATTCGCCTTACTATTAAACAGGGATAAATGTGCAAACTCAGAACGAGCGGAAAACCTACTTGTTAAAGGTCTGAACAATCAATGTTTAGACGGACAATACAACTAACGGCAGAAAGGAGGCATCGCCTATGGGCATAAAACAGGATTATTTGTGTTTTAGAAGTAAAAAGAGTACATAACTCACAATTGCACTATGATCAAATACAATAAGGAGATAATCATGTCCGCTACATTTAAAATCGCCACCTATAACGTAGAAAACCTATTCAGTCGAGCTAAGGTCTTTAACCAAAGCGATCCGACAATAGGGGATGATGCCATAAAAAAGATTGGCGAACTGCAGAATGAACTAAAGAAAACCGTTTACGACAAGGCAAAAATATTGAACCTGTACAACCAGGTCAAAAAATACGTTTCAGTCAATGAGGAAATGGGCAAACTCTGGAAGAAGAGCGGCTACCAGATAACCGGCGTCAAAGCAAACGGCAAAGATAATTGGGCCGGCTCACTGGTGTTCAAGAAGGCAAAGTTCAATGAAATGGAACGAAGCAACACGGCCAAAGTCATCAAAAAAGTCAATGCCGACTTAATGTGCTTGGTAGAAGTCGAGAACAAGCCAACAATTACATCGTTCAATTCCCAAGTTCTGAACTCCAAATACAAGTATAACATTCTCATTGATGCGAATGATCCTCGTGGTATCGACGTTGGTGCTTACAGCAAGGTCGAGTTCGGCGGGGTATGGACACACATGTATGATATGAAGAACAACAAAAGGATTTTCAGCCGGGATTGCCTTGAGGTCGAGGTGCATATCTCGAAAAACAAAGTTTTATATCTTCTATGTAATCACTTCAAGAGCAAGGGGTACGGAGTTACATCGACAAGCAATGACAAACGGAAAGCTCAGGCTGAGCGTGTTGCCGAGATTCTTAAAAACGAATACGACCTGAACAACGATTTGGTCGTTGTGGCCGGAGACCTTAACGACACACCCGACAGTGCCCCGCTTAAACCGCTCATGGACGTGGCTGGCCTGAAGGATGTTTTGGAGATGCAGTTTCCAGGCGATGCGAGCAAGAGGTGGACTTACCACTACAACAGCAATCAGCAAATTGACTTTGTGCTGGTATCCAAGCCGCTGCAAAACGCATTCGTCAAGGCCGGCGTAGAGAGGCGTGGAATCTACAATCTGTCGTCATTTACCGGTGGTGCTGAGAATTCATTCGACACGGTGACAAGCAAAGCTCGGCAAGCATCGGACCACGGTGCCGTCTGGGCCGACTTTAGTCTATAGACAGAAAAGCTCGAACTCAAAGGGTGAGAGAAAACTGCGGAATTTCATTCCGGGCAAGGGGGAATTTTTTTGCTAAAATTAGCCGATGTCTCGTAAAAAGATACGTCAAAAACGCCGGGTATTGCAGAAACTCAGGGAATGACTTAATATGTTCTCTGATGAGTTCAAACAAATTGAAACAGAAAGGTTATATGATGCGTCATTATACAATGATTAGGAAGATGGCTTCTTGCATACGAACCGTGGTGATTCTGACAACAATGCTCTGTATCTCCGGTTCTGTCGGGGCAAAAATCGATGCTGCCAAGTGGACTCATTTTACGATTGCCGATCCGCTACCGGGCTCGGCGTGGGGGACGGGCGGGATTCCGTTAGCCGACTTCGACGGCGACGGCGACCCGGATATCAGTCTTTCCCGGCGGGAAGTGAAGACAGCCTACTGGTTCCAAAGAGTGAATGACTCGACGTGGGTACGGCATACGATTGCGACCGGTGATGTATTCGATACGCAGCTCGGAGCCACAGCGGTCGATTGCGACCTTGATGGCCTGGTGGACGTTGTGTACTCACTCGCGTGGTTTAAGAATCCCGGCAACTTGGCGGACAGCCCCGACACGCCGTGGCAGGCCCATAAGTACGCCGGCAAGGGCCACGATATTCTCTCCGGCGATGTTAACGGCGACGGTCATCTCGATGTGCTGGTTTACGATGGCAAGACCGTATCCTGGTACGATCCAGCGCGCGGCATGAAACAAAACGTCATCGGCGGGACTGGCGAGAATCACGGCGGCACAGCGCCAAACGGTATCGGCGATCTGGACGGCGATGGCGACAGCGACGTCGTTATACCGGGCTACTGGTTCGCCAATCCCGGCAACGGCGAGGGTAACTGGCAAAAGCACACCTGGCCGCACAAGCCCGTAGAGAATGCCTCCTACGGTACGAGCATGCGCTGCTGGGTCGCAGACATCAACCGTGACGGCTCGAATGACATCGTCTATAGCGACTGCGATACTGGCCATTCCCACGTGTACTGGGTCGAGAATGCCGGCAAGGGCACTGCATGGGTGCGGCATCAGCTTGTCGATCCGCCGACGGCCGCCGGGGACGTGCCCGGTACCGGTTCGTTCCATTCGCTGGGAGTCGCCGACTTCGATAAGGACGGTGATTTGGATATCTTCGCGGGCGAGCAGGAAGACCCCGATACCTACATGGAAGCACAAGGCAAGCTGGCAATGAAACCTCGCGGGCTTAAAGAGCGCGGCGTTATCTGGGAGAATTCCAGCTCGAAAAATCCGTCATTCGTACCGGTAGTGATACACGTGGATAATCCCGGCTGGCACGACGTCGTGTTTGCGGACGTGGACGGCGACGGCGATACCGATATCGTCACCAAGGTCTGGAACAAAGACGGCAAAACGTACCATGCAGACTATTGGAGAAATGACAACGATTAGTGAATGGTGAATAGTCGTTAGTATTTAGTATTTAGTATTTAGTGAGCGGGCAGCATAGAAATGATGGTGAAGCAATTGACTGGAAAAATAAAGAGTTTCAAGGACTTGAAGATATGGCAAAAGGGTATTCATCTGGTTGAAGAAGTCT
>CAZHBL010000192.1:0-8899 GCA_964530105.1 uncultured Pirellulales bacterium
TCGTCAAAAGCATCTTCGGCAAGGAGCCGAACAAGAGCATCAATCCGGATGAGGTCGTTGCGGTCGGTGCCGCCATTCAGGGTGCGGTACTGGCAGGTGATGTGGGCGTTAAGGATATTCTACTCCTGGACGTTACGCCGCTTTCGCTGGGCGTCGAGACATTAGGCGGGGTTATGACAAGATTAATCGAGCGCAACACCACGATTCCGACCAGCAAGAAAGAGATATTCTCGACGGCCGCCGACAGCCAGACGACCGTTGATATCCACGTTTTGCAGGGCGAGCGCGAGTTCGCCAGGGATAACCGCACGCTCGGCAGGTTCCAGCTTGCTGACCTGCCGCCGGCGCCGCGGGGCATTCCACAGATTGAGGTAGCCTTTGATATCGACGCCAACGGTATTTTGAACGTCTCGGCCAAGGACCTCGGGACCGGCAAACAGCAGTCGATTGAAATTAAATCCAGCTCCGGGCTGAGCGACGAGGAAGTCGAGAAGATGACCAAAGAAGCTGAGTCGCACGCTGAGGATGATAAGAAGAAGAGGCAGGTGGTGGATCTGAAGAACCAGGCCGACCAGTTGATTTATTCGACGGAAAAAACGCTCAAAGAGCACGGCGATAAAGTTTCTGCCGAGACTCGCGGAAATATCGAGAACGCGGCCAATAATCTCAAGGAAGCAATTAAGGGCGAGGACGCCGACGCCATAAAGAAGGCGATTGAAAACCTGGGTACCGCCGGTCAGGAATTGGGCAAGGTGCTTTATGAAGAAGCAGCCAAAAAGCAGGCCGCTTCGGCTCCGACCGGCGATGCCTCACAAGCTCCTCCACCGCCCGAGCAAGATGTTCAAAGGAAAAAGCCCGATGACGTTATCGACGCTGAATTCGAGGCAAAGGATAGCTAATTGAAATCTCAAAACTGAATGCTAACACAGTTTTTGACTCTTCCATCGGCTCCCAGACAGGCCGGTTGGAAAATAGAAAGTGCAAAAAAGCCGGAGCGCAGGTTAAAAAAATAAATGACCTACCCCGGCTTTTTTGCCATTACAGTAGCTTTGAATTTCGAACGTGCCTTTCTCTAACGAGGTTGCCCCAGAGCATCCAGCGGCTCTTTAACGATTAGCTTTTCGCCCAGTGCCGAGGCCAGATCGGGAAGATCGTAAGTCGTCAATGCCCCGTGCACAGCGTTAACCTGCTGATTGTTAGAGAGGCCCGAATCTATCACGTTCGACCATGAGCTTAGCAAACCCGTCAACCTCACCGAGCCGAAGAGTTCCGGTTCGAGTGCCGCGGCGTGAAGTGCGGGGATAGTGACGTTGCCGGCGGCAATAAGCTCGATAGGCCCTGCTTGCTCATTCTGCAGAAAACGAGCGCAAACCAGCACATCTTCGGCTCGCATGCCGACGTAGGAGCGCCCGAGCAGGTAGGCCGTGAAAACGTCCTTCCAATCCGGCCCGGCGGCTCCGCTCAATTGTCCCTGTTTGCCCTGCTGCGTTTCTCCCGTGCCTCGCAAATCGACGGCCAGCACGTACTTGCCGGCTTTGACCATCGCCTCAATAGGCCCACCCGGTGCGGCATCTGCGGCTTTGCCTTGTTCGTTAATATATAAGACGGCGGACTTTCCTGTATTCTTACCAGGGACAAACATCAATGCCGGCAGGTAGATACCATCCTCCGGCGTCAAAATAATCTTCTTAACCTGATAACCGTCCCGCTCAACGGTTCCAGAGTTTGTCACTTTGGATTCGGGCAGTTCCGCGAGCCTGCGTATGCCGGCGAGCTTGCGTACTTCGTCCAGCAGTTCGGCACGGCCTTTATTTGCCCACTGCTTTTTACGCCGGACGGCAAGGTTCTTTTCCAGGTCGCGGTTCAGGTCATACGTTGACTTTTCGCCATCCAGGTTCATCACCTGTCCGCCCGGAGCGCACTGTGCCTCCTCGTCGCTGAGCAGCTTGATTTCTGGCTCAGTAATCGGCACATCCTTATTGAGCAGCCATCGTGACATCCATCGCACTACACCCTGTCGCTGGAGCCGATTGTAATTGTGCCCGGCGTCGTTTTCCAGCAGGTCGATACGTTCGGCAAATTCCATGCGTGTGTAGAGCCTTTTTGCATAGCGGAACGAATTCCACACCCCTGTGATGTCGAAAAAATCTTCCGTGGCGGCACAAATCAATATCGGCATCGGAGCTTGCATCATCAGGTAGTCGGCGTGGTCCATCCCGAACGCTAACTGGCCGTAGATGTTCTGCTCGGCGTCCTGCGGGCCGATTGTATCCAGCAGTCGCTCAAAGCTGGTGATATAACAGCTCGGTGCTGCAGCGGTGATATGCTCATCCAGTGACATCAGGTACGACGTCTGCGTGCCTCCGCCGCTGTTACCGGTGCAGCCGATGCGCCTGGGATCGACCTCGGGTCGTGCCTGAAGATAATCTATTGCCCGCATTCCGTCCCAAATCTCGAATCGAGCGGTGTTACGGCCGAGCAGAATGCTGCCGACTCCGAGCATCGTGTGTGCTCTCGTGCCGGCAAGTTTGGGCAATTGCGAAAGCATCTGACTTCTTTCGCCCTGGTCGATCGGATCGAAAACCAGCCCGGCCATGCCATTGAGAGCCAGAAGTGCCCCCATAGTCTGATAGGCCTCGTGGGCCTTGCCGTTACTGCTGTGGCCGCAGGGCACCAGTACGCCCGGATAAGGGGGCTTGAATTTATCGGCATCAGGCAAAAACAATAAGGCGCTGACATGATGCTTCGGCTGGCTTTCAAAGATGACTTTTTCAACCCGGTAGCCGTCGCGCGAAATGCTGCCGGTAATTTGCGGATTCAGCGGTGTACGCTCGGGCAGACCGCCGATGGCCTCGATGAAATTCTTGCGAAGACGTTTTTGATATTCGGCTATCTGTTCCGGCGTTTTACGCTGTTCATACTCTTGTTTCCAATCCGCAAATGCCTGTCCGGCGAGCCGGCGTAGGTAATGACTCATCATCTCGCCAGGCGCCACGTTATCGATCTTTTCAGGCAATAGGCGCAAGTCATCCTGGCTAAATACCGCAGCGTTTAGTGTCAGCCCCAGACACACGACCATTGTAATTAATTTTTGTAGGTTCATATCCAATCCTGCTCCAAATAAATAAAAAAGTTTCGCCGTTAGTCATACACAGATATTGATGATAGCAAAATCGAGGGAACAAATAAAGAAGTTCAGAAATCAAAAATTTTGCGTTTTATGGCTCACTTACCGACACAAAACCTGCTGAATATCTGTCCTAATATCTGCTCTTCGATATGTGCGGCGCCGGGCTGCTCGATATCACTGACGGCCTGCCATGCGGCTCGCAGCATCATTGCGGCGACTTCGTCATTGCCGGCGTTCAATTCGTCGATCGATTCGCTGATCTGCCCTATCGCCTCGATGACGGCCTTTCTGTGCCGGGCCGTCAGGGCAATTGGTGCCGCACGTGGAACCTCGAATCTCTCGGTCAATTTGCAGTCGATTGTTTGTCGCAGAAGCTCTATTCCGTCACCGGTCTGTGCGGAAGTGGGCAGAAAATCAGTACTGAAGAATTCGTTTAATGCGGCAAGACGTTCAGGCAAAAATTGATCCGGGATCAAATCACACTTTGTTGCAACCGGCACAAGAATTTTCGGCTCGATAAGTTTTCGGATAGCCGCGTCCTCGGACCACTCGGTTTTTGATATGTCGGTACAGAAGATTACTATCGAGCTGTTTCGAATTGCTTCAATGGCTGCCTGTTGTGCAAGTTCATCGAGGATATCCTCGGCTTCCATCAGCAATCCTGCACAATCGAACAGCACGCACCTGCAATGCGGCAAGGTGCAGACGCCGGTCAGAACGTCACGGGTGGTTTTGTGCCGGTGCGAGACGATGCTTCTTTCTTTGCCGAGCAACTTGTTGAGCAGACTGCTTTTTCCGGTGTTCGGAGCCCCGGCAATCCCCACCGCCGGCAGGTCGATCACCGATTCATAACGAATACTGCCCGAAAGCAACTGTTCGAGCTGTTCCTTTATCGCAGCGAGCCTCTTAACCGCTTCGTCTCGGGCGATAAATTCGATATCCTCGCCGCTGAAATCCAGCCCTGCTTCGATGAGGCTGAGCAATTCCATCAGGCCGGCGAGCAGCTTTGTGGTTGTTTCGCCCAATCGCCCGCTCAGCAGTTTTTCGGCGGCGGCGAGTTGATATTCATTGGAGCTGACAATAATCTCGTTGATTGCCTCGGCCTGTGCCAGATCGAGCTTGCCGTTGAGATATGCCCTGGCGGTGAATTCACCCGGCTCGGCGATTCGAAGGCCTTTATCGAGCAGATTGCTCACAAGAGCCTCGGTTACGGCAGCATTCGTATAAGCGTGGATCTCGGCGACGTCATCGCCGGTATAAGAATGCGGTGCTATGAACAAGTATAGTAGTGCATCGATTTTCAGTTCATCATCGATAGTTAAAGAGCCGGATAGCAGGGTGGGGCATACCCCACCGTGGCCACTTGGTAATTCGATTGGTGGGCTGAATATTTGCCTGCATACTTTGATTGTGTCCGGCCCGGTTATACGAACGATGACTCTTCGATCTGAAGTCGGAGAACTGACAACCACAATGGTGTCATGTAATTCGTACATTCGGAGCTTCCCATCGGCTTTGCTGGAGCATTACATATTTCTGAAGAACGGCTTGGGTTTCTTCTTTTTGACTTTTCCGCCGGTCTTGCTCGTTGTGGCGACCAGACCCTGAGATTCGGCCTCTTCTTTTTCCCGGATGTGCTTGCGAATTACGTACTGCTCGATTACACCGGCAAAAGTGCTTGCCATAATATACAGGTTCACGCCGGACGGGGCCGTATATAACATCAGCGGAAACAGTAATGGCATCATGATCTTCATCATTTTCTGCTGCTGGGCCATCTGTGGATTAGTCGAGGCATTTGCCTGGGATGGCATAAGCTGCTGTTGCAGGTAAAACGCCACACCCATCAAAAGCGGCAGCAAATTCAGAGATTCTATCTTCCAGCCTAACAGGGGCACGGTCAAAGTTGAGAATCTAACCAGGGCATCCGGGACCGAAAGGTCGGTAATCCAGAACGGCAGAAACGCGGCGCCTCGCAAATCGATACTGGCGTATACAGCGCTCCACAGAGCGATCCAAATGGGCATCTGCACCATCATCGGCAGAAAGCCCATAATCGGCGAAGCTCCCTGCTCCCGGTAGAGCGCCATCATCTGTTTGTTCATCTCGGCTTTGTTATTGGCGTACTTCTTCTTGATCTCTTCAGCCTTCGGCGCCAGCGTGCCCATCTTGCTCATCGATACCTGGCTCTTTTTGGTAATGGGATGCATGACGAGCCGCATCAGGAAAACCAATATTATAATGACGATGCCGTAGTTGTGCGGCCAGAAGCCATGCATCCACTTCATTATCGCCAATATCCCGAAAGCCAGCGGGCTGATAATCTTTGCCGGGCAGCAGCAGCCCATAAAGTCTATCGTCTGAAGAAAGCCGAGCTTTCGATACATTTCGGTTTTATCGAATTTACTCTTATCCTTGGGCCCTATGTAGAGCTGGAATTTATATGTCCTGGAACTGTCGGCCTGACCGGTTGCCGCCAAAGTGCTTGTAGCGGTCGTTAAATCCATGCCTAACATCTCGTCGCCGTTGTCGGCTTTAACGTCTCCATCAGGATTATAAAACCGGCCTGTTTTGCTTGTTATCCAGTCGCAATAGTCTTTGCCATCGTCCGGGCTCGGCACTAAGATTGCCGTGAAATACTTATTTACGGCGGCAATCCAGAGGAAATTACCGCCCGGTTTTGTGAGCTGTCTTTCATCGAGGCTCTTCGCCCTGGAGAGTTTCTTCTTATCGAGCTTTACGCTGTTAATTTGGCCCTTCGAATCTCTAAAGGCGGCAACGATCTTTCTCAAATCGGTCCTGAAGCCCTCTCTGTCAAGACCGCCCGGGCCGGCCATATTCAAGCGTATTTTTTGCTCGGTAATTGCCAGATTTTCAACGGTAACATCGCAATCGAGAAGATAGCTGTCCCGGTTGATTTTATAAATTTTGGTAAGCTTAAGAGCCGGCTGGCCTGTATCTTCACGCTTAATAATCGCTTCGAAACGGGCTGTCTGGGAGCCGTCGTCTGCGGTTTCGGCATCGAAGCTCTGCCAATCGAGCCTGTTTAAGGGTAGCTGTAACCGTTGCTCGACAAAAACAAAGTTAGTATTAGCCATTGCCAGAACTTCGCTGCCGTCTCTTTCCGGGATGGGCGATATAATGACCAACGGCTGAGGATTCTTATAATCACGGTCGTTGAACTCGTTGAAAACCGCTTTTCTGATTGCGGCACCTTTGGAGCTTAACTCCAACTGGTACTTATAACCGCTCCTGGGATCGACGGAGCCTAATATAATTGTACTGGCTGCTGCATTATCGGCACCGAAGGTAATTGAATCGACCGCTTCGAATTGTTCGCTGCTCGATTCGGTCACATTCGGTATTTCTGTCTCTTCATCCACCGCTACATTCTGCAGGAGGATAATGCCGGGTTTGGTTTGCGATGAATCGTCAAACAATCCGGACTCGACGACCAGCCAGCCGCAAAGCAGAACAAAAGCTATCACTAAAGAAGTTAAAGCGATTTTCATAATTTTATATCTCGTATTCAGTATTTAAGGTGTAATTTCAGGACAAGCGGCACTCAATTTTGTTGTCATTTTCCGGGCACCTGCTTTTGTCAGAGTGAATGACTAAAAGAAAAGTCACACAAACTATCTTCCGCTCTGTAGTCGCTCTGCATGAAAGTTATCTAATTCTTTTATTGCCAGTATCTTATTCATTGTAGATTTGAAATCATATTCGAGCCGCACAAAATGCACTTCATTCTCTTTTACAAACACATAGCTTGCCCGGTTGTCCTTATCTCTTGGCTGTCCGACAGAGCCGATATTAATAATAGCCTTCTCGGTATCGATAATCGGGTAGACATTACTGAGCTCAGCCGGGAGATAGAAGTCCGGCTCATCGAGAAAGACGCCTGGCATATGAGTATGGCCTACAAAGCAGATGTGCTTGACACGCTCGAACAGCAGCCGAACCTTTAGCGGATTGGTGTAAACATCGTCAGGAAAGATATATTCGTTGATCGGCCTTCTTGGCGAGGCGTGAACAAAATCTATTGTTGCCGAGCTTGTTCCAGCTTTTGTTTTGAGTGTTCGTCTCATCGGCAGCTTGCCCAAAAAGCTCCAACGTTTGTCTCTATCCTGCTTTTCTTCTTCCAACTCCAGAAACTCCCGGGTCCAGAAGCTCGCCTGTTCTGCTCCGTAATTGAAATTCGTAGGCTCATAAAAGACGGCATAATCGTGGTTGCCAAGAACGCACCATTTAGTTTTCTCGATAATGAGATCGAGGCATTCCTTGGGATTTGGCCCGTAGCCGATAACATCGCCAAGGCAATAAATCGTCTTTATGCCCCTCTTCTCAATATCAGCCAGAACCGTAGTTAAAGCTTCAATATTCGAGTGTATATCGCTTAGTATTGCAAACATACGACGTCTCTAATTAAATAAAAATGTCTCTTTTTATAAGAGACTCTACTTAATAGCAGAAAAATCACGAAAATGCCAGAATATTTATTACTTTTCTCATATCCGGCTCTGAGTCTCAGGAGATCTGTTATTTGTTTGCCTTAGCAGTGAGTTTTGTTATAATACCGGAGTGCAATATTCTATATGAGATACGAAAATGGCAGACATGACTCTTTTTGAAACTTGTGGGCTGGTAAAGAAATATTCAGGCAGGATTGTTGTTAACGAAGTGTCGATTACGATAGAACGGCAGACTATTGTCGGTCTTTTGGGTCGAAACGGTGCCGGTAAAACCACTTCTTTTAGAATGATTATGGGTATGGTTACCCCGAACAGCGGGTCGGTGATCTTTGAAGGCCGGGATATCACAAGGCTGCCGATGTACAAACGCGCCCGGCTGGGGATTGGTTATTTATCACAGGAGCCAAGTATCTTTCAGCGCCTCAGCGTTCGTGATAATCTCCTTGCGATTCTGGAAACGATGTCTATCGGCAGGACCGAGCGTCATAAGAGAGCGGATATGCTTATCGAGCGTTTTTCGCTGACGGAGGTCGCCCGAAGCCAGGGCAGATTTCTGTCCGGCGGGGAGCGAAGAAAGCTCGAAATCGCCCGGGCCATGGTAACCAATCCTTCGCTGATTCTTCTGGATGAGCCCTTTAGCGGCGTCGATCCTATTGCCGTGCAGGACTTGCAGGAGGAAATCCGGCAACTCGTCGCTTCAGGCGTGAGCATCCTCGTAACCGACCATAATGTTGAAAGGACGCTTGAGGTCGTCGATAAGGCCTACATCATCGACCACGGCAGGGTCATAGGAGCAGGCCCACCCGCTGAGATTGTCCGTAACGAAGTTGTCATAAACTCTTATCTCGGCAATACGTTTGATGGCGACGAATTCGACGATATATAGCGTAAGTCAGGGAACTGTGAATATAATTGCCAACTACAAGCTGCGAAACTACAAAAGGCCGCTTGTGTCTGGCTGATGCGGGACAGGGAAAATGATAGATATTGATAAATGTCACATTACACATTACCCGGCCGGGGTATTGGGCAGGCGGGCTGAGCCTGTCGAAGAAATCGATGACAATATCCGTCAGCTCGTGGATAAGATGACCGATATCATGCTTAAAAACAAGGGTGTCGGTCTGGCTGCTCCGCAGGCGGGCGTGCCGATGCGGCTTTTTATTATTTCTCTGGACGGCAGCAGGGAAAATGTTAGAGCATACATAAATCCGACGGTTACGCCGAACGGCGAACTTGAAGGGATTGACGAAGGGTGCCTTTCGGTGCCGGGTATCTATACGAAGATTCGAAGATA
>CAZHBL010000193.1:0-8894 GCA_964530105.1 uncultured Pirellulales bacterium
GCGGCGCAGAGGCAAAAGTCAATCCGATAGTTATGATTCGCCAGTGCCTGCTGAAAAGATCCACAATCGAAAACAATGATGATCCGGCTTCTGCGTGCAGGCCTTTTGACGCCGACGCCAAAGGCTCTGTTTTCGGCGAAGCCGCCGGCGTCGTCATACTCGAAGAACTTCAACATGCCGAGAAACGGGATGCAACAATTTACGCTGAAGTCGTCGGCCTCGGACAAAGCAACAGTATCAATCCTGCTTACGAACATATTGAGCCTGACGGTAAGGGTATTCGGATCGCCATAGAAAAGGCCATGTCCGAAGCGCAGATCCACCCGAACGATTTGGACCTGGTTATCCCGCACGGCACAGGAGTGCCGGCGGATGATATGGCCGAGGCGAACGCAATCCAGGCGGCACTCGGTGACGCTGCGGAGAAAATACCCGTCTGGCCGACAAAAAGCATGCTGAGCAACACGGGTGCGGCAAGCGGAGCGCTTGATGTCATCGCCGCGCTTTGTGCTATGCGAGATGGAAAAATCCCCGCTGCGAAAAACTGCGACAGGAAAGCTGCCGGCTGCAATCTGAATATTGTCAATCGGCCGCAGGAAAAAAATATCCGCTTCGCATTGTCATGCAGCTATACCTATGGCGGACAGACCGCCGCGGTTGTTTTGAAGAAAACAAATTGAATATTTCAATGGAGCTTGAACGTTGTCTCAGAGGTCGAGTAAATGACTGAACGAGTAGTAATAACCGGAATGGGGATTGTTTGCCCTCTGGGAAACGATGTCGAAACGCTTTGGCAAGCCATATTAGCCGGTAAAAGCGGAGTGGCTAAAACCACAATTTTCGACGCTTCGACGTTTCCCACGACGTTCGATGCCGAAGTCAAAGATTACGACCATTCACAATATACGAAGAATCCTCAACTGCACGAACATGGCAACCGAGGTTCCGGTTTTGTCATCGGGGCGGCGGTTCAGGCCTGCCGGCAGGCGGCGATTGATGTGGAAACCGACGAGCCGACCGATGGGATTGACCGCACCAGATTGGGGATCTATCTCGGGGCGGGCGAAGGTTCCATTGATAACGATGTGTTTTTCGCTGCTATCATTGATGGGTGGGACACGGAAAAGAACGAGATGGACTGGGGCAGGTGGGCAAAGGTTGCTTTCGACCGTATGGAACCGATACATGAGCTTGAGCAGGAGCCGAATATGCCCGCCGCTCATCTGGCCATACTTACCGGTGCCCGCGGGCCAACACGTAGTTGTCTGACCGCCTGTGCCGCCAGCACACAGGCCGTCGGCGAGGCGACAATGCTGATTCGCAAGGGAGACGCTGATGTCATCATAGCGGGTGGCGCGCATTCGATGATTCACCCGCTGGGCGTCACTGGTTTCAATCGTCTGACTGCCCTGTCGACGAGAAATGACAGCCCCGAAACCGCGTCGAGACCGTTCTCTGCCAGCAGGGACGGCTTCGTCCTCGGTGAAGGTGCGGCGATACTTATACTCGAATCCCTTACTTCTGCGAAAAAACGAGGTGTCGAAATCCTGGCCGAAGTCATCGGCTACGGCAGCAGCTCAGATGCTTTCCGTGTCACCGATATGCACGAGGAAGGCAGGGGTGCGGTCCAGGCGATAAATGCGGCACTTGCCGACGCCGGCATTACTTATATGGATGTCGATTACATCAATACGCACGGCACGAGCACCGCCGAGAACGATTCGGTCGAGACAAAGGCAATCAAAGCGGTTTTCAAAGAAGAAGCGAAGAATACTCCGGCCAGCAGCGTCAAGAGCATGCTGGGCCATTTGATAGGCGCCGCCGGCGCCGCTGAGTTGATTACCTGCGTCCTGGCGATCCGTGACGATATCGTTCCGCCCACGATGAATCTGAACGATCCCGATCCTGCGCTCGATTTGGATTATGTCCCAAATAAGCCGAGAAAAATGCCGGTCAATATCGCAATGAACGAGTCCTTCGGCTTCGGTGGACAGAATAACGTGGTAATTATTAAAAAATATCAGGGTTAACAATGATTGATATTAAGCAAATACGTGAGAACCCGCAGAAATTTAAGGATGCCTGCACGGCGAAGAAATTCACCGCCGATATAGACAGATTGGTTGAAGTGGACTCGGTGCTGAAAACTATCAGGCAAAAATTGCAGGACATTTCCACGGACAAAAACCGCATCGGCAAGTCCATACCTAAGCTCTCTGCGGATGAAAAACAGTCGGCCTTGTCACAGCTTGTAGAACTCAAGCAGGAAGAAGCGAAGTACAGTGACGACCTCGGGCGACTCCAGCCGCAGTTCGATGAGCTAATGCAGCAGGTGCCGCAGCCGGCGGATGATGATGTGCCGTTGGGCAAGGACGATACGGAAAATACCGAAATAAGAAAAGAGGGTGACATACCCCAGTTCGATTTCGAGCCTAAAGACCACGTCCAACTGGGTCTGGCACTGGGTATGATGGATATCGAGCGGGGCGTAAAATTGGCCGGGACGAGAAATTACTTTCTCAAGGGTAACGGTGCCCTGCTGCACTGGGCGGTCCTGCGGTTTGCTATGGATCACATGGTCGGCAAAGGTTATGTACCATTGTCCGTGCCGCTTCTTATGAAGGATGAGGCGATGCGAGGAACCGGCTATTACCCCGGTTCCGAGGAGCAGACCTACCGGATGGAAAAAGACCAGCTTAACCTTGTCGGAACCGCTGAGGTACCGCTGACAGCTTACCGGATGGGCGAGATTTTAGACACCGGGGAACTTCCATTGAAATACGTCGCTCTATCGAGTTGCTTTCGACGCGAGGCAGGCGCCGCCGGCAAAGATACTTACGGCCTGTACAGAATCCACCAGTTCGACAAGGTCGAGCAAGTGGTTATTTGTGAAAACAGCACCGATCAGAGCAGGAAATTCCACGAAGAAATTTTAGCCAATGCCGAAGCCGTGATGAAGGCTCTCGAACTGCCCTACCGCGTAGTCAACGTTTGCACCGGCGACCTCGGACGAGGCCAGGCCAAGAAATTCGACATCGAGGCATGGATGCCCTCACGCGGCAATTATTGCGAAACCCACAGCGCCAGCAAGTTCTACGAGTTCCAGGCCCGGCGAATGAACCTTCGCTACAAAGAACCTGCAACTAAAAAGAACCTCTTTTGCCATACGCTAAACAATACCGTCATCGCTTCGCCGCGAGTCCTGATCCCCATCATGGAGCTTTATCAGAATTCCGACGGCTCGATAACGATACCTGAAGTTCTCCGGCCATACATGAACGGCAAAGAAAAAATCACTGAACCTTCGTAATTTAGGGAGTCTTATAATGACTAAAGAAGAAGTCTTCGAATTCATGACAAAAAATCCTATTTTCAGCCTCGCTACAACCGACGGCGATCAGCCGCATACCCGTATGATGATGATATGTCGAGCAGATGAGGAAGGTATCCTGTTCAGCACCGGCAGGGACAAGGATGTCAACAAGCAATTGCAGACCAATCCGGCAGTCGAGATGTGCTTCTTTGCTGCAGGCGATGAAAACCGCCAGGTCCGTATCGAAGGTAAAGTGGAGATGTTTGACGATTTGGAATTGAAGAAAATGATCGTCAAAGATTTTCCGTTCCTGAAACCCTGGATCGAGCTTCAGGGCTACGAGGTCATGATCCCTTACATCCTGAAGAACGGCAAAGCAACAACATGGTCAATGACAGCAGCCTTCGAGCCCAAGCAGTACATAGAACTCTAAACCTGACCGGCAGCCCTGTAGCAGATTCTTTTCGTGTACCTTGTGATGGGAGCAGGAGAAAATCATGCGAAGAGTTGTGTTATTCTTCTGTACAACACTATTCGTATTAAGTGTCTGTGTTCTCGAATGTTTCGGGGCGTATGATGTCGTAATAAAATCGGGCCGGATATACGATGGTTCCGGCGGGAAATCGTACATTGCCGATGTGGCGATTGAAGATGATAGTATCGCAGCTATCGGTCAGTTCGAAGCGGATGCGGATTTGGTGATTGACGCCGAAGGTCTTGCCGTAGCTCCCGGTTTTATCAATATGCTGAGTTGGGCGACTGACTCTCTTATTGAGGACGGCAGATCGCAGAGCGATATTCGCCAGGGAGTGACTCTTGAAGTTATGGGTGAAGGATTTTCGATGGGGCCTCTCAACGAGGCGATGAAGCGGGACATGCTCGAATCTCAGGGGGACATAAAGTTCGCCATCAAATGGACCACGCTCGGGGAATATCTCGAATATCTTGAGAGAAAAGGGGTCTCAACCAATGTGGCTTCTTTTGTCGGTGCATCGACCGTTCGTATTCACGCTCTCGGATACCAGGACAGGGCGCCGACTTACATGGAACTTCAACAGATGCAGCGATTGGCCGGCCAGGCTATGCGTGAGGGAGCGTTGGGCGTTAGTTCGGCGTTAATTTATGCTCCCGGGGTGTATGCCGAGACGTATGAACTGGTCGCTCTTGCCGAGGTGGCGGGCCAGTACGGAGGAATGTATATTTCACACCTCCACAGCGAGGGCAACGATCTGCTCGAAGCCGTGGATGAATTGATAACCATCGCGCGAAAAGCAAACGTCGCCGCGGAGTTGTATCACATGAAAGCAGCCGGCACAGCAAATTGGCGCAAGCTTGATGCAATGATTGAAAGGATTGAAAAGGCCCGGGCCGAAGGCTTGAAGATTACGGCGGATATGTACACCTATACAGCGGGGGCGACCGGCCTCGACGCAGCGATGCCTCCCTGGGTACAGGCCGGGGGGCATCGTGCATGGATGACGCGGCTGAAAGATCCGGCAATCAGGCGGCGGGTTGTCCGCGAGATGTCCACACCCACCGACGAATGGGAAAATCTGTATCTTCTGGCCGGCTCGCCTGAAAATGTTCTCCTGGTGGGATTCAAAAACGAGAGCCTCAGACATCTTACCGGTAAAACGCTTGCTCAGGTCGCCGAGATTAGAAAAAAATCACCCGAAGAAACAGCCATCGACCTTGTGATAGAGGACGACAGCAGGGTCGGCACGATTTACTTTCTCATGTCTGAGGAAAATGTGAAAAAGCAGATCAAACTTCCCTGGGTCAGCTTCTGTTCCGACGCCGGTTCATCGGCCCCGGAGGGAGTCTTCCTGAAATCGAGCACGCACCCACGTGCATACGGGAACTTCGCCCGGCTGCTCGGCAAATATGTCCGGCAGGAGAAGGTCATCTCATTAGCCGAGGCGGTCAGGCGTCTGGCGTCACTTCCGGCGGAGAATCTCAAACTCGACCGGCGGGGAAAACTTCAGACAGGGTATTACGCCGACATAGTCGTTTTCGATCCGGATACGATTTCCGATCATGCGACATATGAAAAGCCGCAACAGTACGCGACCGGCATGGTCCATGTTTTCGTGAACGGCACGCAGGTCATCAAGGACGGCGAACATACCGGCGCCAAGCCCGGCCGGGTCGTGCGCGGGCCCGGTTGGAAGAAATAAGTCCTCGAAATTGCACTTGAGTCTTGCCCTTCGAGCATGTAGTCTGTTTCGTCATGGATGACATCCGGCGGAAATTGGAACTCATCGACAGGCAGCTAACTGGCCCGAATTTTCATGAGCGAGTCATCAGCACCTGCCCTCTTGTGTTTGTCGCTATCGGTTTAATAGCGGGCATCATGCTACAAGACATGTCCGGCGTGTCGCTCTCTATCTGGTTAATATTGCTTACCGTGCCGGCGGTGGCGACCGTTTTCTTCTTTGCCATGCCGCAATTCTCATCAGACGCTCGATACGTCACAGCATACCTGGCCTTGGCCTGTTTTATCTGTCTCGGTGCGATTCGGCTGACATGTTATTCTCAGCCGGAGCTGAATGACATCCGCAATCTGGTTGCCGATGAGCCGAAGCTGGCTGCGATTCGCGGTTCTGTTGTCACTGAGCCTTATACCAGCAAATACCCCGACTGGGAATTTGCCCGGTTTAAATCCAGTGATCCGACCAGCAGTTTTTATCTTAAGGTTACTGAAGTTGAGAGCGTTTCCGGCTGGGCGGCAGTGACGGGCACCGTCCGCGTGCAGGTCGGCGAGCCGGTGCTGGACTTGCAGCCTGGCGACAATATCCAGGCCTATTGCTGGCTGGACAGATTCGGGCCGCCCACAAATCCGGGCCAGTTCGATACTGCCGCCTACCTGGCAAGGAGGAATGTTTTTGTCGGAGTATATATCGAATCACGGGGCGGCATCGAATTACTGCAAAACTCCCCTGGCGGGGCCTTCGCAAGATTCCAATCTCGGTTAAGGCGGGCGGCAACGAGTGCTTTGTTAGGTGACCTGCCGCAGGAGCAGACCGGCCGGGGATTGTTGCAGGCTTTACTGTTAGGTTACAGGCGGGATATAGATAGTGACACTTACCGAGCTTTTCGCAAAACGGGCCTGCTGCATTTTATCAGTCTTTCCGGGATGCACCTCGGTATTCTATTTGGTATTATCTGGTGGCTATGCAAAACTGCAGGATTCATGAAGCCCGCCCGGGCGGTAATCTGCGCCATTGCGGTTACTGTTTTTTTGCTTATTGTCCCGCCGAGAGCGCCGACCTTAAGGGCGGCAATTATCTGCTGGGTGTTCTGCGCATCAGTTTTCTTCCGCCGGTACCCCAATTCCGTCAATACGTTATCTTTGGCGGCAATTGTCCTTTTGCTGATTAGGCCGACGCAGTTATTCGAGGCCGGCTGGCAGTTGTCATTCGCCGCGGTGTTAGGACTTCTGCTTTTTACGGAACGACTCCACTTTTTTCTATATGAAAAGATAACCGGTCTTCGCTGGCGCAAAAAAGGTCCAAAAACAACAGTAGTTTCCTACCGTATGTCATCAAGGCCGGGACCGTATTTATTACGACTATTCTCCGCCGGACTCGCAGCTTGGATAGGTGGCGTGGGCATTTTGCTGTATCATTTTTACACAATCAACCCACTGGCGAGCATTTGGACCGTGCTGGTCTTTCCCTTAGTCAGCGCGGTCCTGACCATGGGATTTTTAAAGATGCTGTTGTTTTTCCCACTGCCCACACTGAGCTGGATTCTGGGCGTCGCGGCGACATTTCTGTCGGACGTTCTTGTCTGGGCGGTAAAACTCATAGCGTATCCGGATATCTCGCAAATACTTGTCGGACGGGTTTCACTTGCGCCCGTCATTCTGTATTACTGCATCATTGTTTTTGCCGGCTACGCATATTTTCGCCGGCCCATGCTAAAAAGAGCAATCTGCGCCTTTGTAATGTGTTCGTTAATAATTTACCTCGGCGCATTAAAATGGCAAAGGACACATCGGGACAATTTTGTGCTGACCTGTCTCGACGTCGGTCACGGCCAGGCGATTTTGGCTCAGCTTCCGGGTAAAGCCAACGTTTTATTCGATGCCGGCTCGCTCTATGGAAACGACATCGGAACACGAATTGTATCTCCGTATCTGGATTATATTGGAATACGAAAAATCGATGCTCTGATTGTCAGCCACAACGACATCGACCATATCAACGGCATCCCGGAGGTTGTCGAAAACTGCGACGTACGAAGCGTCTATGCCAATAATGTTTTTTTCGACAGGAAGGATGTGTGGGGAACGGCAGAGTTTCTCAATGATTGGCTTACTGGTAATGGCCTCGAAATAAAACGCATAAAGGCGGAGTTAAACTTGAGCGCCAGCGTGAGCATGAAAATGTTATGGCCCGATGAACAGCTTTATAATATTAAGGATTTAAGTGACAATGACAGATCGCTGGTGTCACTGATAGAGTTCGCCGGCGTAAGGATACTTTTATGCTCCGACATCGAAGAATATGCACAAAGGGAGCTTCTGCGGCTGGGCCCCGATCTTAAAGCTGACATCGTCATTGTTCCGCACCACGGCTCAGCTTCGACGCTGGACGCCGAGTTCCTAAAACATCTCGATGCCGATGTTCTGATATGCAGTTGCGGCCAAAGGCAGTATGAAAGGATGGGCCTTGACACCGAATCGGTGATATACACCCCGTTCGAAAACAGGCCGCTCTGCACGTCCGAAGATGGAGCCGTTACTGTTTTCGTCGATAAAAATGGTATGATTAAAACCAGTGTTTTTACAAATAAGCAGGCACAGCCATAGCATGTCGGCTCGATATTCTATATGGCGTAACGAATCATTATTCAGTTTCGAATTTGGGATTCCAGGCCTGCTAATCCGGAACTTTTCATCCTCTTATATTCACCACGATTTCAACTCTGCGGTTTTTTGCCTTGCCGGTGGCGTTTGCATTTGAAGCGATAGGCCTGCTTTCTCCACAGCCCACTGCTCTAATCTTGTCTTCGGGCAATCCTCGTTGTATCAGATACCTGGCAACGGTAAGAGCACGCTGGGCGGATAGCTCCCAGTTGTCTTTCCATTTCGATTTTTTGATTGGGTCTGTATCGGTATGCCCGATCACATCTATTGGTTTTCCGGCATATTTCTGCCGTAACACCGAGCGAATATGATCAAGCTCGGTACTGGTTGCCTTCTTTAACATGGCTTGTCCTGAATCGAACAGTATTGAATTCGGAAGTGTTACCGTAATTGTCCCGGCGGCCGGATCAAAGGCGACATCATAACCCTCGCCGAAGCCTGTTGCATCAGCCGGCGTTTTGCGTTGCTGTTCGATCTGTCTTTGCAACTCCTCGATTGTCTGCTGGCCCTGTGTGACCTGATCGGCGAGCATGCCCTTCTCAGACCTTTCGCGATCGAGCAGCCCCTTCAGGTTCTCATGCTCTACGCTCAGAGCATCATATCTTTTCTCCCAGTTAACACAGCCGGGCAAAAGAGTAAAAAGTACGGAACAGGTTAGCAGAGCGATTGTTTTTTTGTTGGCAGCTCGCATTTGATATCTCCTTATAA
>CAZHBL010000194.1:0-8879 GCA_964530105.1 uncultured Pirellulales bacterium
CTCCGTCAAGTTTTGTCAGCAGAACCTTAGCGACGTGCCATTTGTCTCTGGACAGATAGGACATAATGGCAGGCACTTTCATATCGACCGCTATTTGCAGAATTCTCTCTCGATCAACCCCATGTGGCGTCATTACTTCATTCATGTCAACCCCCTTCGCTTATGCAGGCTCGTGCCGCGTGCTCCACAGAACGCTGAACGATTTATTCTCAGGGAACTCTATTAAAATATAGAAATAAATCCGCCGGCAGCAAAATCCGTTCTGAATTAAATTTGTCGGTTTTATGCGACCGGGCCCGTACTCCATCGATGCGGCGCCGGATGAAGCACTTGCAAAAAACGCATCGAATCATTACTATGGCTGCGATTATGAATGATATATGGAATAAAGTAGAGGTGGTTCGCGAACCGCCCCTACATAAGATAGCCCTTCTGGGCCTTTTTATTGCAGCGTTGCTGATGGCCCACATCATCATTGTCTTGACGTCCGGAATTTCATTTTCGGACCCGATTCTGTTATCGCATACGGGTTTATCGGTATCGATGCCGGTCGGGCAGACCTGGCAAAGCGAGAAACAATGGCAGTATCGGGAGAATATGTTCTCCCTGAGCAGCTTTTTCCCCCGCGGCTCAGACAGACCGACCACCGGGGCCAATTGCCGGTATCTGTTGAGTGCCGAGATGGCGACGCCGCAGATACGATTTGTGCAAAGGGCATCTGAAATCGACGCCGTGATTGTAGAGACAAACCAGACACAGACCGATACGCTCACGATTGACTGGGCCCGCATAGACAAGCCCGAATTGCATTTAAGCATGTTTTTCGGCACTGCGAAATTACCTGATAACCGGCAGCTCGATATCGAAGTGGGCCAGATTGCCGGTGAAGGTGAGATGGCCGAGATGGTATTTAAACACATCATAGATACTCTGATATTCGAAGATAACCAGCTTCTAAAGGCCGGCGCCGAAATCGTTGCGGAAATCAAAAGCAGAGGTCTCGCCGGCTTTCTTGACAATCAGAACCGGCAGGCTTATTTTCTGATTAAAGATGCAAAGATGAGCACGATAGGATTCACAATGGATGTGTTTGTCGATTCTGGCCAGGATGGCTCTGCTACGGGCGGCCAGCCTAATATACAGGCGGTGGGTCTTTACTACAAAAGAGCAGAACGCTCGCGTGAGCAGAGGACATCCTTTCAATGCAGCAACAATCTCGATGAGTTTATCTATAAAAACGAAATCAGCCACAGAACGGGCCGAAGCGGTACAGAGATAATTCTGGATAGATACGGCATAATGACTGTCCAAGAATTCCAAGCGCAGCCAGACGGAAAAAGCTACCGTCTCGGTCCTGCTGCCATTCCGGATGTTTTCCTTGACCAGCTTTTGATACAAATGATTGAAAGCGGCACAAGCCAAATCATCGCCGACATAATTGAAGCCGGCGGCAAAATCGTCCCGACACATTTCGCCGCTATCGAAGTGGCAAAAGATATGACCGCCGATGAAGATGCCGCTTATGTCTTTATGCTGGAGCTTTTGGACGGACGTGGATTCACCGAAAAGATTTACCTCAACGACCAAAAGCAGGTCTACCTGAGACTGGCCCGGCAGGACAATATATACATTCTCGAACGTACCGAAGTGGAGAGTATCGTCAAGGAATTCCCCGAACACGCCAAATATATTCGACGCAATAATCAGATGCTGAGATAAAAATATTTTCAAAAAGAGTCATTATGCAGTCAGAGCGACAAATTCGTAATTCATGTGTATTTGCTTTTTATTTGTTGGCTTTTTTCCTGATCATGTCCGGATGCGTGACAAACCAGGCGGACCGGACCGTCCGTAACCGCCTTGATACGGAGGATTGGGGCGGCATGAAACTCTGGTATCAGCAACCGGCAAAAGAATGGACCGAGGCGCTGCCGGTCGGAAACGGGCGCCTTGGAGCCATGATCTTCGGCGGGGTCAAGAATGAGAAAATCCAGTTTAACGAAGATACTCTGTGGACCGGTGGGCCGCACGAGTATCAGCACGCTGGAGCCGTTGCATATCTGCCGGTTGTCCGTAAAATGTTGTTCGAAGGTAAACAGCACGAGGCCGAGAAGCTTGCAGGCGAGCAGATGATGAGCGTGCCGCTGCGGCAGGAAAAATATCAGCCGTTCGGCAGTGTTTTGCTCCATTTTCCCGAACTCTTCGAGCTTCGAGAAGGATCTCGTCAGTACCGGCGGCAGTTGGACCTGGATACGGGCTCGGTCAAAGTTAGCTATCAAATTGCAGATGCAAATTTTACCCGTGAAGTTTTTGCTAGCGCGCCGGATCAGGTGCTCGTGATACGTCTGACATGCGATAAGCCGGCAAAGATTGCTTTCGACGCAAAGATGGATACCCCGCATCAAAAGTGGGAGACCCTGCCCGTGGGCAAGGACACGCTGAAGCTGTTGGGACAGGCCAACGAGTATAAAGGCAATACACCAAACAGAAGTCCGAGTGTTCTTAAATTCGAATCGCAATTGCGAGTCGTGACAGAAGGCGGTGAAGTATCGAACGATGAGCATGGCATATATGTAAAAAAGGCCGATGCAGCGACGCTCGTGCTGGCCGCGGCGACAAGCTATGTGAATTACAGAGACGTTAGCGCCGACCCGGCGAAGCGCTGCCGAAAGGTATTAAAAGCTGTGGAAGGAAAAAGCTACAAGGAGCTTTACGAAAGACATGTAAAAGATCATCGAAGTCTGTTCCGGCGGGTAAGTCTAAAGCTGGGAACAACCGAGGCGGCGAAGCAGCCTACCAACAAGCGCATTGAAAACTTCGCCGAACAAAATGACCCGCAACTGCTGGAGCTTTATTTTCAGTACGGCCGATACCTGCTGATTGCAAGCTCGCGCCCCGGCTCGCAGCCGGCCAATCTCCAGGGTATCTGGAACGACAGTCTTAATCCGCCCTGGGACAGCAAGTGGACGACCAACATCAACACGGAGATGAACTACTGGCCCGTCGAGGTCACGAACCTCTCGGAATGTCACGAGCCGCTCTTTGATATGCTCGACGACGTGGCCGAGTCCGGCCGCAAAACCGCCATGGCTCATTACGGCTGCCGCGGCTGGGTCCTGCATCACAACACCGACCTCTGGCGGGGAACCGCGCCGATAAATGCATCCAATCACGGGATATGGGTCACCGGCGGCGCCTGGCTTTGTCAGGACCTGTGGGAACATTACGTCTTCACCGGTGATAAGAAATTTCTCAAAAAGCGGGCCTATCCTGTTATGAAAGGCGCAGCAATGTTCTTCGTAGATTTTCTCATCGAGGACCCAAAGACCGGCTGGCTGATAAGTACGCCCTCCAATTCACCGGAGAACGGAGGGCTCGTTGCCGGGCCGACTATGGATCACCAGATCATTCGCGATTTGTTCGGCAACTGCATCCAGGCAGCCCAGGTTCTCGGCGTTGACAAGGACTTTAGCGAAAAGCTCGCCGAGCTTAAAAGCCGGATCGCTCCGAATCAGATCGGCCGATACGGCCAGCTTCAGGAATGGCTCGAAGACAAGGACGACCCGAAGAACCAGCACCGGCACGTCTCACACCTGTTCGGCCTGCATCCCGGCAAAGAAATCACACGCCGGGGCACACCCAGTCTTTTCGCGGCTGCACGAAAATCACTCGAATTCCGTGGTGACGGCGGCACAGGATGGTCTATGGCATGGAAGGTCAATTTCTGGGCAAGGTTCGAGGACGGAGACCACGCATACAAGATGCTCAGCAGCCTGCTGACCCCGCAGCGAATGTACCCCAACATGTTCGACGCTCATCCTCCGTTCCAGATCGACGGCAATTTCGGCGGCACTGCAGGCATCGCGGAAATGCTGTTGCAAAGCCAAACGGGCGAACTGCATTTATTGCCGGCACTGCCTTCTGTCTGGCCGAACGGCTACATTAAAGGCCTGATGGCCCGTGGCGGCTTCGAAGTGAATATTGACTGGCAGGGCAAAAAACTCAACGAGTGCGTAATCCGTTCGAAACTTGGTAATAAATGCAGAGTTCGCTGCAGCGGGCCCGTCCGAGTGACCTGCGAGGGCAAATCCGTCAGCGTTATAGAGCTTGAAGAGAGTGTTGTTGAGTTCGATACAAAGATCGGTCGGACATATATAATCGTTAGCGATACGGAAAATCCGATGTAATAAATCAAAGAGAGAATAAAATGAGTAACCTAAAAGCGGCGGTCACAGCATTAGTTGTTTTGGGAGCTATTTTTGCAGGATGGGATTGTGGCGAGGCCGTCCCGGCCTTGCGTTCCGTTGGCATCTTGCCAACGGTAGAAAACAAGGGCAAGATGCCCTCGCCACATGGTGACCAGCCAATCGGCGACAACGATGAGCAATGGAACCGTCTGAAACTGTGGTACAACAAACCCGCCGGACAATGGACCGAAGCGCTGCCGGTCGGGAACGGACGTCTGGGAGCGATGGTCTACGGCACGGTTCAAGCCGAGCGGTTGCAGCTTAATGAAGATACCGTGTGGTCGGGTCACCCGCTCGACCGCGACCGCGTCGGGGCGTACAAATACCTGCCCGAGGCCAGGCGGCTTATCTTCGAGGGAAAATACGTCGAGGCCCAGAGGATAATGCAGCGCGAATTTATGGGCGAGCGGCTGGTTCGCAGTTACCAGACGCTCGGCGATCTGAGGCTTCGGTTCGACGACAATGGGCAAGTGACCGATTATTGCCGGCAGCTCGACCTCGATACTGCCGTCGTTACCGTCACGTATCGGCTCGGCGACGCTGTTTTTACTCGCGAAGTTTTTTCCAGCCCCGTCGACCAGTGCATTGTTGTTCGCCTCTCATGCGATAAGCCGGCACAGATTACCTTCGACGCGAACCTTTGGCGGCCGGAAGATTTTACCGTCGAAACCGCAGGATCGAACGGCATTGTGATGAAAGGCCAGGCAACAATGAAGGGCCGGTACAAGGGCGTTAATTTCGAGGCCCGGCTTAAGATTATTCCCGATGGCGGAAAATTGACGGCGACTGACGAAGGCTTACGTCTCGAAAATGCCGATGCGGCAACGATTTTAATTGCTGCGGCGACAAATTATCACAGCGACAATCCGAAGGTGGTTTGCGAGAAGCAATTGGCCGCCGCTGCCGGGAAAAAATATCCCGAATTGAAGAGGGCACACATGGCCGAGCATAGGCGTTTGTTCCGAAGGGTGGCGCTGAATCTCGGTGACAAGGGTACAACGGACAAACCGACCGATGAGCGTTTGCAGGCCACCAAAGACGGCGCTGACGATCCGGCCCTATGCGCTCTGTACTTTCAGTTCGGCCGTTACCTGCTGATATCCAGCTCTCGTCCCGGCTGCATGCCCGCCAATCTCCAGGGCTTATGGAACGAGCACATCAATGCCCCGTGGAACTGCGATTACCACATTAACATCAACATTCAGATGAACTACTGGCCCGCCGAGGTTTGCAATCTGGCCGAATGTCACGAACCTTTCTTCGACCTTATCGACAACCTGCGGCCCAGCGGCAGAAAAACGGCCAGAGACGTTTACAACTGCCGGGGCTTCGTCGCCCATCACACGACGGATGCGTGGTTCTGGACCAGTCCTATCGGAAACGTGCAGTATGGGATGTGGCCCAGCGGAGCAGCCTGGTGCTGTCAGCATCTGTGGGAACACTATACGTTCGGGGGCGACCGGGAATTTTTGCAAAAGCGGGCCTTTCCGATTATGAAAGAAGCCGCCGAGTTCTTCCTCGATTATCTCGTCGAAGACCCGAAAACGGGCAAGCTGGTCTCCGGTCCTTCGATTTCGCCGGAGAACAGTTTCCGCACGCCCGACGGCAAGACCTCGAACCTGACGATGGGCCCGGCAATGGACCAGGAAATCATCTACGACCTGTTCACTAATTGCATCGAGGCGGCGAAGGTCCTCGGAATCGACGATGAATTTGTCAAACGGATTAAAGCCGCGCGTGGCAATCTGGCTGGACCTCAGATCGGCTCGGAGGGCAGACTGATGGAATGGAGCGAAGAATTCGAGGAACCCGAACCCGGCCATCGGCACATGTCGCATCTTTTCGCGCTGCATCCGGGAAAACAGATTACCGTCACAGGCACGCCGGAGCTGGCGGCTGCGGCACGAAAATCACTCGAATACCGCCTCTCGCATGGCGGCGGTCATACCGGCTGGAGCAGGGCGTGGATAATCAACTTCTGGGCACGCCTGCAGGACGGCGGGAAGGCATACGAAAATCTGATGGCACTGCTGCGAAAATCAACGCTTTCCAACCTCTTCGATACACATCCGCCCTTTCAGATCGACGGCAACTTCGGAGGTACGGCGGGAATCGCCGAGATGCTGCTGCAAAGCCACGCCGGCGAGATTCATCTGCTGCCCGCCCTGCCTAAAGCCTGGCCGAACGGCTCAGTCAAAGGTCTGCGCGCCCGCGGCGGCTTCGAAGTGGACATTGTATGGAGAGATGGTAAACTTGCTGAGGCAACCATACGCTCGCTTTTAGGTAACAAGTGCAGAGTACATGCCGATGTACCCGTCCGCGTGACATCCGACGGAAAATCAATAAAGACTGCCGATAGAGGGCGGAATGTTGTCGAGTTCGCAACGAAGGCCGGCCGAGCGTACCGCATTTCGGCGGAAAATTAAGTGCCTTTATGGAATTAGTCCTGGGGATAACCTGGTATGTAGCTCTATTGGTCGCATTGACCTGCCACGAGGCCGCTCACGGCTTTGCCGCACTGAAGCTCGGCGATCCCACGGCCTTTCGCCAGGGACAGGTTACGCTGGATCCTGTGGCCCACATCAGGAGAGAGCCGTTCGGCACGGTTGTTATGCCCATTCTTTCTTTTATTCTTGCCGGCTGGATGATAGGCTGGGCCAGTTCGCCTTACGACCCCCACTGGGCACGTCACAACCGGCGAAGCGCCGCCCTGATGGCCCTGGCCGGGCCTCTCGCCAATCTGATTCTCGTGGTTATAGCGGGCCTAGCAATTCGTGCCGGCATACTGCTCGGAGTCTTTCACGCCCCCGAATCCATTACGTTCGAACAGGTCACCGCCGCGGCATCGCCCGGCTTTGCAAACTCGGCCTCGGTCGCCGTAAGTATCGTCTTTTCGCTGAACCTGATTCTGTTCGTCTTCAATCTTATCCCTCTGCCTCCGCTCGACGGCAGCGAAGTTCTCTCGTTGTTTTTGAGCGACAGTGCCGCTGAACGTTACGCGGTACTATTATCCCAGCCTGGTTTTCGAATCGTCGGCCTGGTTGTCGCGTGGCGATTGCTGGACGTGGTCTTGGGCCCGGCGCATTTGCTGGCCCTTAATATTTTATATCCCGGCGCCGGTTATCATTAATTATCGAAACAGTTCCGTTGAAAGGTCTATCCCGTCCGGCTATTGTACTTCTGCCGAAGCGTTCGGATCGAAAGGATTGGTCCTGACGGCGAGCGAAAACAGGTACGGATAATCGACTTTCAAATGCTCCATGTGAGAGAGCCATTCTCGCACCAACAGCCGGTGGGCCCTTTTGATATCGCCACTCAAATGGTCGTAGTCGGTCTCCGGCAGGCCCTTAACGGTCGCTCTGTGCGATAACTCCTCCGACAGATGAAAAACCGCCCAGAGAAGCTCGGTAAATTCTTCGTGTTCCAGCAGATTGGGATTCTCCAGCAGCCTCAGCAGAAACGCTCGTTTACCCACGATGAAGCTCTGAAGACCCTGGAGGTCGCCGGTGCGACTGTCGATTTTGTAACTGTGTTTTTGCAGCACGACCTGCATCTGTGTGAAATGTTCCGGCGACCATTCATTACCCACAATCAGATGCTTCGCAATTTGTTCGGCGTTCTTGTCGAAGCCGGTGAAAAACTTCAGCAAATCGGTGCCTACCTCGCTGAAAAAAGCCCCGATTACCATATTGAGCTTTTTGAGCATGGCGCGTTTTTCCCTTTCGCCCAGCAGGTGGTGGATAATCAGCGTTACGAGCAGCACTTCTATAAAGACGAACGCAATATCGCCCAACAGGTAGATGAAGATATGATGGGCATCTCTGAAGACAACGTAATGTAACGAATAGAAAAAGACCGACAGCAAAACCAGCAGCAGGCCGAGAAGAACACGCTGGGTAAGATTACTCTTTTTCATAAATAGGCCCTTTAGGATTTCTATTTAGCCCGACTTTTTGCATGTAGAGCAAAATAAGCGGGCACATAAAAGTACAAAAGTATTGATAAACGGTCAATATCTGATTATGCTATTGGGTCAATATTGAATTTTAGGGAACGCATTATGCAGAAGCGAAGGTTAGGAAACACGGATTTAGAGTTCACAACGGTGGGCTTGGGCACCTGGGCGATGGGTGGGCCGTGGCAGTACGGCTGGGGCCCGCAGGACGATGATGAGGCGATCGGTGCGATTCTTGCTGCGCTTGAGACGGGCATTAACTGGATAGATACCGCTCCGGCATACGGGCTGGGCCATTCCGAAGAACTCATCGGGCAGGCCCTCAAACAGGTAAGCGAAATGCCGTTGATAGCGACAAAATGCGGAATCCTGTGGAACGAAAAAAAGGAAAAAGTAACCTGTCTGAAGCGGCAGAGCATTCGGGACGAATGTCACGCCAGCTTAAAAAGACTCGGCATCGACGTCATCGACCTCTACCAGATGCACTGGCCCGACCCCGACCAAGACGTCGAAGAGGCATGGGAGGAAATGGCCAGGCTTCTCGATGAGGGCAAAGTTCGATACCTCGGCGTATCGAATTTCACCATCGAGCAGATAGAACGCGTACAAAAAATTCACCCCACCGTCTCGCTCCAGCCGCCCTACAGCATGCTCCATCGCGAAGTGGAAGATGAACT
>CAZHBL010000195.1:0-8833 GCA_964530105.1 uncultured Pirellulales bacterium
TTCGTTCTTTTTTTCGTGCCTCAAGTGTAGCCTATACTATGTACTGATTAGTAACCAGGCGATTCTCACTGTTGTATTGTTCGTATGCGTCCCCTTGAGCAATCCAAAGCGATCCATCCGGATTCACCTCAACTAACAAAGGGCCTCTTATACCCCTGATACGCTCAACTGTCAGCACAGGCTCTAAATCTAAATTGCATTTTTTGATGTCGAGCCCGCTAATCCAGAAACAGTTATGTGCCTGATCAAAAGCTATATCAAATGCGCCAAGTCTGGAATGCTTAACAATTGTGCCTGAATTATCAATGGCAAAAATACTTTCGGAATTATAAGCATAGAGCAAGTTTTTTGCGAACACGGCAGAATCAAATATTCCTAACAGTGACCACAACTTCCTGCCGGTAGCTGTCTGATAAACTGTGAGTATATTTGCTGCTCTATCGCACACAGCAAAGAAATGCCCATCTTCGGAAATCGAGAGTCCACAACCTCCGTCTGTAATAGTTAGTCCACGGGCTACTGTCCTGACAAGTTCGCCCTTAGAATTAATTAGAGAAACTTTATCTCCATAAGGTTCCGTTGACAGTTTATTGTCGCTGTCACAGTCCTCCAGCACCAGAACCATTGATCCAACATTATCCGGCGATTCTTCTGACGCAAGGATTGGTCGAGTACCCCACATCAGAACTGAAGCCATAATAAGAAAAGAGATGAGGGCATATATTACCGTATTCGAATGTTTACGCGCGGCATACATCGTATGATCCTCCAAGGAATAAACTGTATTTCCACGTTCTCCCTACGACGTACCGAATCCCAAGATCATAGCCTCCTCGCATACCAAATCATAGTTTACACAAATTAGCGAATATACGCAAGATAAAAGTGGGAAAAATTGAATACATGGATCAAAGAAGGGAAATTTGCCTTATAAACAGCCTGAAGGGATTTTGGGGGCATTTTATCCACTACTGCGACTTATCTGCATATTGCTATCGAAAACAATTGCCGCCAAAGCCGATACAACACGCTCTAAATTTTAACGTTTGGGGAATATATCATCGACAGAGTTTCCGGGCAATCTCGGCTACGTGTTTGCCCTGGAAGCGGGCGATGGCAAGCTCGTTTTCTGTCGGCTGGCGAGAACCGTCGCCGCCGGCAAGAGTAGAAGCACCGTAAGGTGAGCCGCCGGTTATTTCTTCCATGTTGGTCAATTCCTGTACGGTATAAGGCACGCCGACGATAATCATGCCTTGATGCAGCAGCGTCGAATGAAAGCTGGTAATCGTCGTTTCCTGGCCGCCGTGCTGAGTGCCGGTGCTGGTAAAAACGCTGCCTACCTTACCCACTAAAGCGCCTTTCATCCATAATTGCCCTGTCTGATCGAGGAAATTCCGCATTTGAGCGCACATATTGCCGAACCGCGTCGGCGTTCCGAATATAATCGCATCGGCCTCGGCCAACCGGGCAGGCTCTGCGATGGGGATATCTGCAAACGCCTGGCGGGCGGCTTTGGCGCCCATTTTTTCCAATACATCATCCGGCACCAGTTCCGGCACCTGATAGAGGGAAACTTGTGTGTCCGGTACTTCCCGCGCCCCTTCGGCAATGGCTTCGGCCAATTGATATACATGTCCGTACATGCTGTAGAATACGATTTGTACTTTTGCCATAACTAATCTCCTTATCCGTTTTATTCATTTGTTCATAAGTCAATTTTACATACGTATATCCTACTTTCATAGTTCAAAACTTATGAATTCTTGATGTTCTTAAATATTATTCGAATTGGTAAAAAAAGAGACCACAATGAGACATTGGATGTAGAGATGTGAACACTAAAACATCATCAGGATAACCTGAATAAGGTCAACCGAGTACAAGGACAATAGTCAATAAAAAATTGAAAATAGTCAATCAGAGAGTTCCCACCACAGTCTTGGATAGTCCTGTCCTTCGGTAATCCACCAGATGTCGTCGGCGCCGTTTTCAGTCTCGTCCACGAGGTCCCAGCCGGCTTCGAGGAACGTGCTGGCTGTTTGCATCTCGGCTGTGGTTTTACCGATTCCACCCTCGCTGGTAGACAGCCCGGAAGTTTGGACATCCCAGAAGCAGGCGGTCACAATACCATAGTCCGGGTCTCTGTCGCCCACTAATCCGCCGAGATCCTGATCTCCGCTTACCATGCCGGTGCTGTAGCACATGGTAATGCTGCCCAAAGTATAGCCGGCAAGTCCGCCGACAACCCTCTGCCCACTGACCGGGCCGGTGCTGTAGCTGGTGGTGATAAGTCCGGCATTTACACCCACAAGTCCGCCTACTCTTTGATTTCCGCTGAACGTAGCGCTAACCGCAGCGGTGCTATAACTCGTGACGATATCGCCATGAATGTTGTATCCCACCAAACCGCCGACATAGTTATATCCTGTGATTGTACCGGTACTATAGCTTGTGGTTATGTTGCCACCGTGATTACTGCCGACGAGGCCGGCAATGGCATAGTAAGAACCCGTTATGTTGACGTCCACTACGCCTAAATCCTTAATTTCCGCCCCTGACCCCAGTTGGCCAAAAAGACCTAAGTAGCTTTTTCCTGTGATCGTCAGATGCGAAACCTCATGACCGTTGCCGTCGAAGACACCGGTAAATGAGGTTCCCGGGAACGTGAACCCATCGCCGCCGATATCCGGAGCAATCACAGCTCTGTCATACTCAAACCCAGTCATATCGATATCCGCCATGAGCCTGAAGTGTTTGTCCCAGTTATCCGAATCGGCTCCAATATTGTTGAGATGCTCGTCGGTGTAGATAAGGTAGGGATTGTCAGGCTCTCCTGTACCACCGCCGTATTTGGCGTGCAGGCCGGAGGGCGACTTGCCGGCTTCGTCTGTGCCGCCGTATACGCCCATGTTAATAATGCCGCCGTTGGGATATGGCTCAAAGGCAACGGGGCTGCCCGGATCGCCTGCGTCGATACACGGGCTTGTGATATTATCAAGCACCCAGCTTTCGCCGGCCGAATCCCATCGGCCCGCCTGGGATTTCAGGTGATAGTCACCGTTGTTAGCAGCAACAAATTGAGGATCGGCGTTTATATTACCCTGCTCCCAGGTGAAGGTCGAATGGCTGCCGGAGACGGATATGCTGTTTTGGCCGCCTTGAATGTCACTGTATTTGACCGTTATATGAGAGCCGCGATCTGTGATTTGTGTGTTGGAAGTGTCTGCCAAAGTGACCGGTTGCGGACAATCCCAGATGATGCAGTTAATGATCGTTGCCGTTCCGCCGCCCGGATTCAAACTATACGGCGGGTCCCACCTGCCTAAATCGAGGAGCCTGACTCCCCTGCCGCAATTGACAATCGTGTTGTTTATCAGCGTTGCCTCGCATGAGTTTTCTACTGCTACGCCCGCGCTGCTGCAGTCGAGAATCAAATTGTTCATCATAATGGGAAAGCACTTGTCCCGCAGGACTACACCGTGATCGTCGCTGCCGGCGATGATATTGCCGATAATGACAGCCGAGCATCGGGTGGGATTTATCATGTCGTCGTGCTCAGGATTCAGAAAGAGGTTGTTTCGTATCAGGGGCGCCGGCGTGCTCTCACCCCATAAATCGACGTCGTCGTTATCGCCGCGCTTGCCTGTAAAGTAGCAATCCTCGACCAGAACATAGGCGTATCTTGTGTGCACGCCCTGCCCGATTGAGAGAAACTCGCAGCCCCGGATGTTCGCCGTCGCATCTCCGGGATGGTCCTGGTCATCCGATATAATAGCCATTGCATCTCCCTCTGCGCCGGCGCTTTTGTCGGGCATGTTCCGGAAGGTGCAATTTTCGATATCGAGATGACATGCAAGGGCAACTATCGCCTCGTGGTAGTTCCTCGGCCCCGGTACGTAATAATCCTGGTGTGCTCCCTCGCTGTCGGCGTATTCGATTACGCAGTGCACAAGCCGGCTGTCTGCCGCCTCGACGAACATAATCTGTTTCCACTTCACGCCGTCACTGTGATGTGTGAAATAAATCGGATCGGCTTCGGTCCCCTCGGCGAGGAGCTGTCCGTAAACAACCAGTCTTGCCGCATCCTTCATCAAGACCATTGTGCCAGGCTCGATTTTCAGGACCACACCGGCCGGAACTACAACTGTATCTTCGAGGACGCAGGCACCTGCCCACGTCGTATCCTCAGTCAGTTCTCCGGTAATATTATTCGCTGCCGGAATGTACATGATTGTTATCGAGCGTAAATCGGCAACGTTTGCATTCGCATCGAGCTGCTCTATAGTTATGCTGTTAAAGCCTGGAACAAGTGAAATTTCAAAGCTCCAGATGTCGTCACCTGTGCTGAAATCGGCATTAGTTCCATTGACCAGCACGGAAGCAGCCTCGGGGTCAATCTTATCCCCCTTGAGTGTCACCGTACCGGTTTCCACAATCCAGGTATCGCCGGTCCTGATTACCTCCGACGACGTTCGAAGGGCCGGAATAAGCGAAAAATCCGAGCTGCTCGAAGAGGTGTTATGTCCCTCGACTGCCAAAATATTGCTGCCGGCATTCAGCAGCTCGCCCACCGTCCCGAGAACGAACATTTCAGGCGAGCCGGCCTCGTGAGCGGACGACGCCGTCGTGTTATAGGCGGCGGCGCCTCCTGCGGGCATGTTCGCCCGTGCGACTTCGGCGCCGTTGAGATAAGCTATGAATCCATCGTCGTAATCAACTTCAAGCGTGACAACGTCGTCGGGCGACAGTGACGAAGCTGAGAATTCCTTTCGGATATACACCGAGACGTAATTTCCCTGCATATCGTTGAGCACTGTGGCGTCATCGTTATCTCCATAGCCAAAACCTGATGGACCGGTCTGCCAGCTCGAATCGTCAAAATCGACAGCTTTCCATGCATCAGCAGGATTGCTTGGGGGCTCGGTACCCTTAAAGAATTTCCATGTATCGCCCGGCGAGACTAATTCATTTCCTGCTGAATTGCCGTCAACGTCGATGGTTGTTGCCGTAGCTATTGTGCCGCCGAGAGTTGCGAGAAAAATCGCAAATGCCAGCCATGTTCCACGATTTGTTCTTTTATTCATCCTGAAAACCTCCTGCCAAGAGTATATTAATCGATCAAGATACTACCGGATTCTATCAGATCAGCAGATTTTTGTCAATAAAAACCGGATTTATGTATATAGGCTTTCCAGGTAACATCTTATCGCTATTAGTAACTCAAACCGACCGATTCGCGTTTTTATCTTTCGGGAGATTGCTCTTTCAGTTTTTCCCGGACCAGCTCAATCTGAGCTTCCAAAGTAGCAACCTTAACTTTTTTTACATCCGCTTGAGTGGCCCGTCCATCAGCAGCCCTTCTTGCCATCCAGGCTTCACATTCTCTGTGGAACTGGACGATCTTCTGCAGGATTTCGAGACGTTCGTTCGGAGTTTGACACAGGTCCATTTCCGCCCGCAGCAAAGCTATATTTGCATGCATGTACTCATCTAAACCGACCCGGCCGGATTCGAAAAATATTTTCATCGAATCTACAACATTACTCAACAATCGCTTGCGTTCCAAAAGGAGCTGTTGCAGCTCTTTTTCATATTTTTCCCGTCCTTCAACGGCAACATCCGTCTCGGATGCTTTTGCTGTTTGTACTACATTGAAACTGTCCGGATTCATGCCGGAGCCGGGTATTATTAAGACGGCAAATATTGTGACAGCTAAAAAGACAAATCCTGTTATTAATGTTCGTGACATACGCTTTGTTCTCCTTTCATCGGTTTTAATTTTCGGTTTCTTCGGGTCGAGAGGTTCCGCAGTTCCAGCAGTCGGTATATTGCGCCTGCATTTTTTCGCCGCAATTGGGGCATTTCCAGGGGGAATTGCCGATAGCGGTGTTTAATGTTTTGTTCTCAATTTGCCGGATGAGATTTTGGGCCTGCTCATACACGTCATCATCCTGTATCCAGACGGCAGGCAGAGTATCCGGCGAAACAGATAATGCGCCGCGCGCACCCCAAAGTTCTTCGCCGAGGACCTCGCATGAGATTCCATGTTCCTGAAGTATTCCCGCAACAAAATGAGCATCAGAAGGATCTTGTGCTATATATACTTTTTTCATACGCTTTTTCCCCAAAATGTATGTTTTACATAACAACCACCTTTTCCATGGGCGAGAAATTCAAAGTATGCTCGCCATGTCGCCCGTCAGCAGGGAATTTACAACAACTCGGCGGGATTTTCAATAAAAAAGGGCTACCTGTCTTGGCAAGAATATTTTTACTTTTTTAGTATTCGCGTTTCGGTTATACTTGCCGACTGAGTTTAATATTGGAAATAACGGTTTCTCGATGTGCATAGAACCAAATTGAAAGGAGAAGATTCGATGACTACTCAAAATCAAGATCAATACCCGGTTAGAAGGACTTGCTGTCCGTGCGGCCATGACCATTCGGCGAGCGGAATTTCCCGCCGGGGGTTTTTGCAGGGCGTCGGCGGAGCGGCGGCTTTGGGAGTGGCACTGACCGGCCTGACCTGGTCGGGCGTATCAGCCGCAGAGCAGGAGGATAATGGACAAGTTAAACGTCGCCCGATTGTAGTTAAACCTATACTCCTTTACAGCACGCCGCAGCCGCGGCCGCAATGGAGCTGGCGCTCATGGGGCGGCATTCAAACCGAAGAGGATGCCAGGCAGGAAGTTGCTCGTATCCAGGGCGAGCTTCGCGAGCTTGATAACAAGGCGGACTTTCCCGTGAAATTCCTGCCGGTTGCCGCCATCAAGGGAGTAGGGGACTTGCCAGGTATTACCGACCTTAAAGACGCGGATGTTTATATTGTCTATGCAGCCGGCGGCGGACAGGACACATTTGACAAGCTGACCGAGCATGGCAAAGATATGATATTCTTCTGCCGGCACAAGTCGGGGCCGGTTTATCTATGGTACGAGATTATCAGCCCCCGCTATATCCGCCAGCACACAGATACGCAGGCGCTCAAAGGAATCGACGATAGAGATGTTGTTATTGACAGTCAGGACCAGATTCTCTGGCGTTTGCGTGCGTTGTGCGGCCTGCGCAATACGATGGGCACGCGGATTATCGCAATCGGCGGGCCGGGTGGATGGGCCCAGCCGAGAGACGTCGTGCCCAACTTAGTCAGGGAAAAGTGGAGATTCGATATTAAAACAGTCTCCTATGACGAGTTGGGCAAGCTGATCAAAGAGGCGCGGGCCGATGATGCCGCCGTCAGCCGTGCAAAGCAGCGTGCCGAGGCGTATCTGAAAGCTCCCGGAAATACTCTGGAAACCAAACGCGAGTATGTTGACAATTGCTTTTTGCTGGAACAGGTTTTTCGCGGAATAATGAAGAAGGCCGACTGCCAGGCCATTACGATCAACGGCTGCATGGGAACGATTATGCCGATCGCGGAGACCTCGGCTTGCCTGACCTTGAGTCTGCTCAACGACGGGCAATACTTAGCATTCTGCGAGTCGGACTTCGTGGTGATTCCATCCGGCGTGCTGCTGGCGAATATTTCCGGCAAGCCGGTGTTTCTTAATGACCCGACTTACCCGCACGATGGTATGATTACCGGTGCCCACTGTACGGCCCCGCGAAAGATGAACGGCAAAGAACTCGAACCGGTGCGTATCATGACACATTTCGAGTCGGACTACGGGGCTGCCCCGAAAGTCGAGATGCGCAAAGGCCAGATTATCACCAACATCGTTCCCGACTTTAAGGCCGAGCGCTGGGTCGGCCTGCTGGGTGAGATTATCGACGCCCCATTCATGGACGTTTGCCGTTCACAGATCGATATCGGTTATAAGTGCGACGACCTTAAGCTGGCCGAGCGGATGCCGGGCTTCCACTGGATGACCGGTTACGGTGATTACATGAAAGAGCTTGGATACGCTCTTAAGAAGGTTGGAATCAAATGGGAAAATCTGACCGCCTGATGAGAAACGCTTATACTCTGTTGTGATTAATTATATAGCTTGTCATTCCCGCGAAGGCGGGAATCCAGAATCGTTGGCATCCTGGATTCGGCATCAAGTGCGGAATGACAATCTACCTAATCGAAGCTGCCAGGCTACTGGTTTTATTTGGTTTTGTTAAAATATGAGGTGAACTGACATGAAAAAGAACAGCTCGACATTGAAGCAGTATATAATCTGCATCCTGGTCCTTTCCTGCTTGTGGATTCAGGCTGCTAAGGCGATGAATCTGTATGTTTCTCCGGACGGCAACGATCAATGGTCCGGCAAGCTTGCCCAGCCTAACAGCACGCGAACGGATGGGCCGCTTGCGTCACTGGCCGGTGCGCGCGACCGCGTACGGCAGATACGTCTTATCGCCAGGATAGCGGAACCGATTCGTGTCATTATCGCCGATGGACGGTACACCTTAAGCGAGCCGTTTGTTCTTGAACCTCAGGACAGCGGCACCGGTCAACTTACGGTCAGCTACGAAGCCGCCGACGGTGCAAGGCCAATCTTCACCGGCGGGCGGGTTATTACCGGCTTCAAATCCGGCGCCAACGGCGTCTGGCAAACGCACATTCCGGAAGTCGCCGCCGGCAAGTGGTATTTCGAGCAGTTGTTCGTAAACGGTCGCCGGGCCGTACGGGCGAGGACGCCGAACAAGTTCTACCATTATATGGGCAAAAGCGTCGAAGTGCCCTTCGAGGGCCAGCAGGGAAAATTCCGCCGAACAACGAGCATTCGTCCGGATGACATGGAGCTGCTCAAAAACCTGAACCCGGACGAGATTAAGGATGTCACGCTCGTCGCTTATCACAAGTGGTGCATTACCCGTCGTTTCCTGACCGGGATTGACACGG
>CAZHBL010000196.1:0-8811 GCA_964530105.1 uncultured Pirellulales bacterium
TTCAAGCCTTTGTATTATAAAACGTTAACGCTTATCTTCATGCCATTCGGGACAGCCACCCATTAATTTCTTGACACCTCCCCTTTTACTATTGGTTTGTTATCAGAGCCGCCCAATAGTCCTGGGATGGGCAACACAGCTTTAGTTTGTTTTCGTTTTCGATTTGCTGGGTGTTTGTCCATTGGCTTTTCATTATGTCCAGCCAACGGACTGTGGCCGGTTTCTTTAATGGACCGATTTCCAGCGACACTTCTCCGCCATCGGGGAAATAGACGGCGTATTCTTTGCCGGGGTTGGCTATGCAATAGGCTTCATTTGAATCTCTATCCGAAAGCAAATCATTATGAGGCTCACAGGTGAAGATGTTCATCTTATCGGTCAACATTCGCATACTGCGGATATTCGCCTGTGCCTTTTCGCCCAGGCCCAGCCCAGAGTCCGGCCGATGGAATCGTGCCGAGGCTAAGCCGCCAAAGATGTTTCGCCAGAAACGCTCCATGCCGTCTCTGTCGTTGCCGAACGTGCCTGTGTCGGCCCCATAGATTTTTACGTTATTTAGCGGACGGAGATGGCTCGCTATTCGGGCACGCTGACGCTGGGCGTTGTCCCAGTGTGCCTGTCCCTTTTGATGATTATTCTGCGAAATATCAACAAAGCTGTAGGTTTCCGGATGGTCGAAGGTCGCGCTGTGCATCTTATGCGCCAGGTCCCAGGGATCCCACATCTCGGTCGTATGAACACTAACTCCGGCGGCTTTTGCTTTTGCCTTGATGTACTGCGACCAGTACCAGCCCCACTCCGGCGTGACGGATGTTTCGTTGTCCATGCAATAAAGGACGTTGCCGAACTTCAGGGAATATGATAGCAGCTTATCGACGAAACGCTGCTGATATTTGAGCACAATTTGCTGGTTTCTTTCGGCGGGTACAGACCAGAAGAAATTGTTCTCCGTGCGGGTCGGGTGCGTATTGACCTTCTCTGGCAGCCCCGTCTGCTCGGCGATATAATTGACATTATTTTTCGGGTTGAACGGATTGACGTCCCAGTTTTCACGATAATAATCGAATGTGGCCCAGACTTCTATTTGCACGATAATATCCCGCTCCTGTGTTAATCGCAGGAAATTCTCGAACCTTTCCCAGTATTCATCGTTCCACTTTTCCATGTCGTATTTGCCGTTTATTTTTCTGAACTGCCAGACATTGCCTGGGTCACGGCTGGACATCGTGTTGCGCACGTAGTTGCCGCCCACGGACTTTAGAAGGTCGAGGTGCTCTTTCAGGTCCGGAATCTGAAAGAGGTTGTCGTCCTTACTGCCGCCCAGCAGCAAAATCGGCTCGCCGGCATATTGCCAATACGCGGGATTTGTGCTGTAAATCTCGATCCTTTTCGCCGGGGCGGCCGAAGCCGAGGTCAAAACTGATGCCAGAGCGGCGGCAATCACGACCGGCGACAATTTGTTTGCCGTTTTCCATTTTCTCATAATAAATGTCCTCATCGAGCTAATTTAATAGCGGTGCGGATTTTCCTGTTTTGCTAATTATATGCCCGGCACGGACTACGGTCAATCGCGAGTATTAATACCTTGACTTTTGGGGCGTGATTTGATAGAATGATTATAATGATTGAAAGGGTGGAGATGAGTCCTTGGCTTGAAACTACGGGTGTTATTCTAATTGCTGTGTTCGGCGTTTGTTCGGGCAGGGCCTGTTCGCGCCTTCGAAAACCCTGGTGGGTGCTGGGATATATTCTGCCTTCTGTGCTCATTGCGATGCTTGCGATGGTCAGATTCAATAATACCCTGTATTTTGTCCAGCCTTTCTCCTGGATAGCGACCGGCCGGATCAGATACGTGGTTTTGTCGCTGGCCGTATCAATGGGCCTGACGGTTCCATTATCGCGCCTGCCTTATAAAATCGAGAAGCTCATCGTTTGTCTTCTGATGGCCGGTTTTGTGATCTGGTTTTCAGTGCTGCCTTTTGTCGTGCCGGCATTGATTAAAGATCGTCTCTCGAATCTTCAGACGAAATTCGATAAAAACGGCATCTGCCGTCAGACTACGGCTTACACATGTGGCCCGGCAGCGGCGGTAACGGCCCTGGGGAAATTGGGCCTGACTGCCGACGAGGGAGAGCTGGCCGTGCTTTCTTATTCGAGCCCGGTGACTGGAACGCTCCCGGCGTGTCTTTCCTCGGCCCTGCAGGATCGTTATAGCGCCGAGGGTCTGAGTTGCCGGTACCGGCGTTTCGATTCGATCGCCCAGCTTAAAAGTGCAGGTATTACGCTGGCCCTGGTGAGGGAAGCGTTCATGATAGACCACTGTCTTGCCGTCCTTGAAGTCTCGGACGATGCAGTGACCGTTGCCGACCCGGTTACGGGAACGCGGCTAATGCCGTACGAGCAATTCGAGAAAATCTGGCGGTTTTGCGGCATCGTCCTGCAGCGAAATACTTTACAGAGCATCTGAATAAAAACCGCACAAATTGCAGATATTTTCACTTGCTGTGACATACGGTTGTCACCCTGCGCGCATTTGTCTGGCGAAATCATCTTATAATGATCGATATGTTCTATATATGGGGGGGTATTTATTTTCCCAGCGGTGAATTGCATTTACTTTTCACCGCTATTATTTTAAAGAAGCCTCGAATCCAATTCACAACGTTTCAGGCATATCTTTTTGAAAGAAATATCAACCATCGTTAAAAACGACAAAAGCGGTAAATTCGCTGTTTACAGGTACATCAATCGCATCTTCGGAGCATTTGCCCTTCATGACAGGACTGCCGAATAGGTCCTGCGGATTCATAAGGCAAAAGGTTTCGCCGCTTTTGAAAAAATGCCCGGTTTCGACTCGGACTTTTTCCACTGAGTCCCAGTTATAAATTACCAGATGTGCACGATTTTTGTCGTATCGATTTGGCAAAAAAATCGTCATGGCTCCCGCCGGGCGAGTTTGGCCTTTTTTTATGACTAAATTGCCCTCCTGAACGACATTTTGGTACCTGTCAATGCTCAGATCGCCGTTGACTATTATGTTATCGCGCAGCTCACAGTTCTGGTTGTATGGTGCATTATAGCCGATTCTCATGCCGATATTATAAAGATAGTTCCGGAATACCATGATGTTATGGCTCGGCCTTCCGCCGCCGATCAGGAACGGCCCTGTGTTGTAGCAGATATTATCTTCGACGAGATAGTTGTTTACATATGCTCGCTCGGAACCATAGGCGTGCATAGTATAAGTGCCGTTGTATCGGCAGCTCATTATGCAGTTGGAGATTACTTTAGCGCCTTCGTCATTCTGTGTGTAGATACAATGCCCATGGCCGCGGTCGGTGCCGAGCCAGCCGTTATCATAGATTATACATCCATATATTTCCGGATTGATTTCGCCTTTCCAGCAGCTTATGCCCTGGTTGCAATTATGGATAATCAGGTTGATATATTTACAGTTTTTTCCGCCGTGCATGTGAAGCCCGCCCGCGGGACGGTTCAGGTCCCTGGGATTTGAGCCCGGACTGACCGGCTTTTCCGGGACAGGTTCCGAAACGAATATCTCCAGGTCACGAATCCAAACGTTCTCGGAAGGACTTAGTATCGAAAGCCCTCCGTCTATTTTGGCTCGCTCGCCGGGCAGTGTCCGAACATGAATCGGGTTCTCCGAAGTGCCCGCCAGGCGAACTTCGAAAAGCTCTACGGGACGGCGTTTGTAGGTTCCTTCGAGCAGGTAGATCGTGTCCCCGGCGGCAATCTTCTGACTGCCGTCCAAGGCCGAGACGATGTCCCAGGGCGATTCTTTTGTGCCGGGATTTGCGGCTTTACCATCGGGGACTGCGTACCACTCGGTAGCTGCACTCAATTGCGCAGCCGTCAACAAATACAATATAGTCAGGGCGATGCCGTATTTCATAATCGAAACTCGCAATCAGATCCAACAATTATAGCCGTGACAAAAGGTCGTATTTGAAATTATTCGAGTCGCTTGCGGTAAAGCCGGGTTTGAAGAGAATTTTGCCATGCGGTCCAGTTCGAATCGCCGACTTCGTTGTCAATCGCTGATGTTACCTGGTTTATCTTCGCATCCAGATCGTCGATATAACAGACCATAAAAGCCTCGGCCGTCGCCGGCAGCTTCGGTGAGCCGAATTCGTATGATCCGTGATGCGAGAGGATAATATGTCCGATAGCGTCCAGAATCACCTGGTCGATTTGTGTGCCCCCGGACCTCAAAGAATCGGCTTTTTGATGAATCATAAGAAGGCTTTTGGAGATATGCCCGATCAACTGGCCCGAATCGGTGTACGAGAAGGCCATATCGTAGGCAAGCTCTTCGGTTTTGCCGATATCGTGCAGAACAATCGCTGCTAGAACCAAGTCGGGCTGCACATCCGGATACAACGGTAATATCGCAACGGCGACCCTTAGCATATTATGTGTATGCTCCAAAAGCCCACCGATATAATCGTGATGCAACTTCATTCCACCAGGGGCGTTGCAGAATTTCTCCATAAGCTCGGAATCCGACAGGAACTCTGCGACCAGGGCCTTTAGTTGCGGATTTTCTATCCGGCCGGCAATCTTTTTGATATCCTCGAACATTTGCTTTACGTCCTTTTTTGTTCGGGCAAGAAAATCATCAATATTGACCTTGCTCGGGTCAACGATAGAGGTGTTGTTTATGACGATTTGCAGATTGTTCTGATAAAGCTCGCTTCGACCCTGTATGTGAACAAAGCCTGGTTTCGGCAGTGATTTGTAAATCGTTTCGGTCGCCTGCCACATTCGCCCGTTCAATTGTCCGCTGCGGTCTGAAAGGTACATTGCTATGTATAAGTCACCCCGCGTGGTGCTTCGCAAAATTGGCTCTTTGACTATGTAAATATCGTCTATTGTTTGTCCCGGCTCGATCTGGTTGATGAATTTATGCGTCATTGCAATCTCCGTTAATTGATTGACTATTTCCGTGCTGCATACGTTTCGCGATTATATACAAAGCGTCCTGCTGTTCAAACATTTTCATTTCGACGGTTTTCTTTCAGGTTCTTTGAGGATCTTGTCGAAGAATTCCTGTACCATCCGGTCAACCTCCGGGTCTCGAAAGCCGTGTCCGCCGCCTTTAACAGTATGAAATTTAACGTTCACACCCGCCTCTTTCAACGCATCATAGAGAAGGACGCTTTGGTTGTGAGGGACAAGCATATCTTTGTCGCCGTGACAAATTAGAAAAGGCGGATCGTCTTTGCTAACATACGTAATGGGATTGGCACGTCCGCAGGCCTCCTTATTTTCCTGCACCGGCCCGCCGACGAGCAATGACTCAGGTGAATCGGGGGCATCATGGTCCATTGTGCTCTCGAAATCACTCATTTTCGTCAGGTCGGTGGGGCCGAAGAAGTCGCATACCGCCTGAACGCGGCTGGATACGTGCAGGTTCGGTCCTTTATCGAATTGCTTTACATCTCCCGCGGTACCGAGAAGGGCGACCAGATGGCCTCCGGCGGATGATCCCCATACACCGATTCTATTCGGGTCTATATTGTACTTTTCTGCATTGGCCCGGAGAAAGCGGATGGCGGCTTTACAGTCTTCGATCTGTGCCGGAAAGATAGCATGTTGGCTGAGTCGATAATTGATGCTTGCCGCGGCGTAGCCGTGCCTTATAAATCGGGCCGAAGGGCAGTTTTCCTTGCTCCCGGCGAGCCATGCTCCGCCGTGCACCCAGACAATCAGCGGCAGGGGAACGCCGCCCTCGTTTTGCCCGGGCAAATAAATATCAAGTTTCTGCCGTTCGTGGCCATCAGGAATATATGCGAGGTCGCGGAGAATGCGAGCTGCCTCCGGCACGTTTGGTCCTGTTGCCCTGCGTTGTGAGGCCTCGTTCGCCTGAGCGGATATTGGAATCGAGCCGACTGTTATAAGAACAGCAGTCAAAGGTATAATTAAGGTTATCTTCATAATTTCTAAGTCCTCCCGGAATTATAGGGTTGCCACACTATTATTGAATCTTACAATTTATCCAGCGATAATGATATTACATAACGAGCCTTTTTGCAAGTTCTGTTGTAAATTCTATGTTGAGTTCCATGGTCGATTTGTAGGGGCTATCGGAAAATTGTTGCAGTATCGATGAAATTCTGATATTAACAGACATCAGATTTTCAGGAGTGTTTTTGTGACGCGTATATTGGAAATCCCGCTGAAGAGACCTTTTTTAGTTATTTGTCTGCTTGGGTTCGTATATGTAGTGACAAACGTTGTTAATGTCACAGGCTACATTTCCGATCAGATCGGTGATTCTATCGAGCTGGGGCTCGTAATAATTATATGTATTGTCGGATTTATATCTGGCAGGGAATTCTTCAGCTTCACTCGCACAACCCCTATTTTTTTGATAGCGATGTCTTTTTTGATTGTCTATCGTGTTACCGAACTAACGGAAGAATTCGCGATGTTCCAACAAGTTCCGCTGTTCGGTGAAACGACGTTGGTAAAAAACGCTTTTGAAACGACTCTGATGATTGGAAGCGTTTGCTTCCTTTTAGGAGGCATTTATCTCTCCGTTTTTGAAATCAATAAGGCGAGAAAAAAACTGGATGCCGATGTTACACAGCTAAGGTCTCTCGCATCTCAGTTGTCGCTGACAGAGGAACGTGAAAGACATCGTCTGGCCATGCAATTGCATGATCACATCGGCCAGTCCCTTATCATCTCCAAGGCAAAATTAGATGAACATCGCGGACCTGAAGCCTCCGGCGAGCTTGCCGATGTTCTAGAAGAAGTATGTGATCGTCTTCATCAGGTCATTCAGGACACAAGAACTCTGACGTTCGATCTTAGCTCTCCCATATTGTATGTGATGGGCTTTGAGGCGGCCACAGATCAATGGCTTGCCGATGAGATTCAAAAGAAGCACGGGATCGAAACCGAATTTGAAGATGACGGGCAGGATAAACCACTGAATGATGATATTCGAACGGTTTTGTTCCGTAATGTGCGGGAGCTGCTTATCAACGTGGTCAAACATGCAAAGGCAAAGAAGGTGAAAGTGTCTATTCGTAAGCTTGATGCGAACATCCATGTTTGTATAGAAGACGACGGCGTTGGCTTTGATTCTGCCGAAATCAAGTCGAAAGTGGCTGAAAGCGATAAATTCGGCCTTTTCAGTATCCGGGAGCGACTGGAACAGTTAGGTGGACATGTTGAGATTGACTCCAAATCCGGTGAAGGCAGCAGGATAATAATGACGGCACCTTTGAAAAACGTGGAAGTGGCCGGCAAAGCCGAAGTCTGAGTAATAGCAACATGTCAAGAGGAGATAACTATGATACTTAAAGGATTTTTTAACAGTGTTCATGCAGACATAAGAAAAAAGTACACAGTGCATTTTTTGATTATTGCACTTTTATTTTGTACTTTTCCCTGCTATGGGGCGGCGGATGACTTTGTGCCTTTTGTAATTCCCGCCAAACCCAACGCCGGTTCGCCGATTGCTGTAACTTCTTACAAGCCAATTCAGCCCGGCAGTGACCACCTGATTGCCAATGACGGCCACTTCTATCGTGCCGGAAAGCGGGTTCGACTTTGGGGCGTTAATCTCTCTTTTGGGGCGAATCTGCCCACGCATGAGGATGCCCCTGTTGTCGCCGCCCGGTTAGCAGCGACCGGTGTCAACACCGTCAGGTGTCATCACCTGGATACCGCCCGCTGGCCGCGAGGCATCTGGAACGCCGCCGACGGCAAAGACATTTCCCCGGAAGCGCTCGACAGGCTGGACTTTTTTATAAATCAGCTTGCCCTTCACGGCATCTTCATCGACCTGAACCTGCACGTCGGCCGGGCACACAGTGAGTACCTTGGTTTGCCCAAAACGAACGGTCAATATGACAAGATTTTTGGTATTTTCACGCCGGAATTGATTGATGCTCAGAAGGACTACGCCCGTAAAATGTTTAGCCATGTTAATCCCTATCGCGGGGTCCGTTATGCTGATGACCCGGCGGTGGCGATTGTCGAGATTACCAATGAGGATAGTTTCTTCATGTGGTCCGGTGATGAGACGCTGCGGACGATGCCTGCGTATTATGCAAATATTCTTCAGAAGAAATTTGACGCCTGGCTCGTAAATCTCTATGGCTCGAACGAAAAGCTGCGCCAAGCCTGGGCGCAGGGCGTCCAACCGCTCGGAGAGGACCTTTTGAGCAACGGCGATTTACAGATGGCTTCTTCGTCGGATTCTATCCCTAAGGACTGGCGCGTCGAGCAGCATGAGGGTTGTCTGGTTTCACTGTCCCGGCGTCAATATCGCTCCAAAGATGCCATGTTTATCGAAATCAAGAAGGCCGACGATACGCAGTGGCACCTCCAGTTGAACCAGGGTGGGCTTTCACTCAAGAAAGGGCAGTACTATACGGTGATATTTGAGGCCGCCGGCGACCGGCCGAGAGAATTGGGTTGCAGTGTTGGTCAGGCGGAAAGCCCCTGGGGAAATCTCGGACTCTCCAGACAGGCGGCATTGACGGACCGATGGCAGACATTCCATTTTGGTTTTGTGGCTACAGCGGATGAAAAGAATGCGCGTTTGAACTTTGCGTTCAGCAGCAGTACCGTCCCTGTTTATCTTGCGAATGTCCAGCTCCGACCTGGCGGAAGAATGGGACTGGCCGATGGCGAAGACCTCGATGCCGGCAGCGTTGCGTTTTTCATCGACAACGAAAGCTCCCTGCGAACGAATGACCGGATGCGTTTTCTCGCCGAGACGGAAAAGAATTATTTCGACGGGATGCGCAGCTTCATCAAAAGCGATCTCGG
>CAZHBL010000197.1:0-8805 GCA_964530105.1 uncultured Pirellulales bacterium
GGCGGTATCGGCGTGCTTTTCATCTTCTAAAAGAGAAATCAGCCGTTCGAGGGTTTCTGTTTGCCGATTGGAATTGAGACCCAGCGATTTAAGCTCATTGTCGATCAGGAATACTTTATCACGATAAATAAGCTCGAAATCGTCTCTATAATACTTTACTAATCCGTTCGGATCTCCTTCATACTTCTTCTTTAGCTCCGGCGAGAAGGTGCTTGAGAAAAAACTCTCATCTTTTATTCGATTGATCAGCGACGCAAGCCTGATGGCGTTCCATCGGTGGCTGGAGGCTCTACGGATCAGCGGCGGCTTGCCGTCAAATTTATGAATGTAGCATATACAGTTCAGGAATAATTTCTTGCCGTCCTCGGTCATTTGAGACGGCGGCGCCCAATAACCCCATTGTAAAAAGTTGCCGTGCCGGCCGATTCCAACTGCGCCATATTCCTTACCGGTGTTAAAACCTAAAACGAGCGCTTCGGCATCGGGAGAATCTGTAAAGCCGTAAGAGCGGGCAACGACGCTGCCGTATCTTTTGCCGGTCTTCTGTACGAGCCAGACTTTCATTTGATCTGGGAGTTTGTCGGTGCCCAGGTGCCGGTCATAGTAATTACCAGGTGTTTTGTAATATTCAAACTGAGGTTCTACCTTAAAGGGTTCGGAGAATATCTCATGCTCAAGCGACCCAGCATGGGCCGCATCTGCCATGCAGTTTCACAAGTATCCGGTTTTGAGTGAAAGCTGGCTGCATAAGAACGCACCCGGTACTCCAACGGTAACAGTAGCACGTGCGTATTGACGGCTAATATTTGGTCGTGGCGCTCTGGTGTCCGCGCCGTCGTGATCGATAATTGCAACATCGAATTCTGTGGTATGACTGCCCGTAAAGGTATTGTAATCCGTGGTTTCTACCTGCTGGAAATGCCCTTTGAGAAAATCCACGAAGTCTTTTGCTCGATCCGTATTTGGCAGGCCGGCATACAGAATACGCAGGCCGATCTTTTCTGATGTTTCGGTCTTCTGCGAATCAGAGTCCAGCCTGGTTTCCCTGGATTCTACTGCCTGCTGTTCAGGTTTCTCTTTTTTCTTGCAACCAACAAAAAATATCAGAACAAAAGACAACAAAAAAACCAATACAGCAGAAAAAACCAATTTATTTTCGGCAGTGCTTTTTCTCATGAGTGGCAGCTCCTTAAAAAATTGACGTATTAATAACTTATTGTAGTCAAATGCCGGCTGAAAATACAGCAAGAATTAAGTTTTTTTAAATGTTATTTGCCCGGGAACGTCTATAATATTAACAGGTTCGTAAAACAAGGATGAAAACAATGTTATTACGTAGCCATAAAACTATTTCGTTTGTTTTATTCTTTATTGTTGCATTTCTACTATCTAAAAATGCTTCTAATGCTCTGGTACAGGAGCAGGAACAAGCCTTGGGCGAGTTGAAGATTGAGGGCAAGCATGTCGAACGGCTGGTTCTGTGTCGGAAAAATGGCCGCACGGAACAGTTCAATGAACCGAATGAGGTCGTAAAACTCGCCGTAGGGAAATATCGACTTCAAGACGTTAGTTTGAAAGACGGATATACCTGCAATAGTCTCCGCAGCTCGACGTACGATTGGGTAACAGTAACCGAAAACGAACCGGCTGTGTTGAAAGTTGGTGCTCCTCTAAAGCAAATCCTGAAAGTTAAACGGCAGGGGAAAACTTTGACCCTGGACTATAAACTGCTTGGGGTCGGGGGCGAAGCTTATACCAGTGCTGCTGACAGGAGTAATCCGCCGAAACTTACCGTTTACAAGGGCGATAAAGAAATTGCCAAAGGCAAATTTGCTTATGGCTGAGGCGGAACCTGCTCGTACTCGTGGCGAGTACCACCAATGACCTTCGGTGAGTTGAGATTTGTATCATCCTCGGATATAGGTGATTTGGGACCGAAACAAGGAGTAGAGGTAGTTTATAATTGGAGATTGTATCATAGCATACCAAGCCTGGCTTTGTGGCTCATTTTAGCCTCTGCCATATTGCTCATCAAAACAAATCGCACTCCTCGCATCCTGCTTATTCTTGTACCTTTGCTGATTGTAAACATCTTGTATTTTCTACTTACACAGATTATGGATTTTCGTTCCTCCACAGACATAGAAATGTTTAATATGATGTTCAACTCACTGGTGGCCGGGATAACATTTCTGTGGTTATTTGCTGACAAGCTTGGCAGGTTCAATCCGTGGATTGCGTTTTTCTTGGCTTTAGCTCTAATTACGGCGTTTTTCTTAGTCGGCATTGTATCCTACCTTGGATTTGGATTCTCACAAGCCGCTGTGGTGGCTCTTGTAATGCTTACTGTTTCGGCATTGGCAATGCTGCTCGGTTTTATACTGGCCGGCTGGCGCTGCCAAAAACGCTACGGTCCCGTGCGTTTCATGCTATGGCTGGCCATCTGGATGGTCTTTATCTGTCTTGCGAGCATGCTCGTGTTTTATGCAATTGCATGTATAATTGAGCAAGCTCCTGTTCCGATTTCCACAATATTGCTTATCGCTGCTACCGTAGGCTCGGTACTTGGCGTCTGTTTATACGTAATTAACCTGCCGTACATGATTTTAGTGCTGAGCAATTCTTTTTTCCGCGAAAGATTTTATGCATGCCTACGGCTAAAGCCGATGCCAGCGGCACCAAAACAAGCCGATATTGGCCGGTTTAATGGGCAAAATCCCGGCATAGAAATACCCGAAAATCGGGATTCTGCGTGAAAGTGCCGGTACGGCAAACATTTATGAAATAAAAAATGTTGCAAAAAGTGAGAAAAAGTTGTAACATTTATCCAAGAATCAAGTCTTATAATATACGGAGAGGGTAAAGAGTGCTATTGGTCTAATTAAATAGTCGATAGAATTTGGAGGCTCCGAAAATGAGAGAGAGAATTTACATTCAACTCGCAATGGGAATTTTATTGCTCATTCTGGTATCGCAAGTACCCGCGCAACAAGAACAGTGGCTGCAATACCACTCATCACGAGAGGCCGGCCAGATACTGGGCGAAGTGGGGTCGCAAACAATGCAGCTAAGCACTGAACAGCCGGCAGGTGTGAAGCTGCCTCAATTCAAGGGGCAGAAACAGTTGTTTGCCAAGTGGCTCACACCTATGGTCAAGAATGGCTGGCTCTGGATAGCTCTGGACCGGACACACGAACAAGGGCCCTACGACTTGCTATATATCGACTCAAACGGTAATGGCGGCCTCGACGACGAAACCGTTGAATCGGCATATCGAATGGACCAGCGAAGCGCGTATTTCGGACCTGTGAAAGTTATCTTTGAGGTCGAAGACGGGCCAGTCACATATCATTTGAACTTGAGTTCCTACCAATACGGCACTAACGACAATAGATTGAACGCATCATCCGGCGGGTGGTACGAGGGGGACATCACAGTAGATGGGGAAAAGAAGCACTGCGTGCTTTTCGACTATAATGCGAATGGGACGTTTAATGACAAATCTGCGAATGCCACCGAGTGTGATCGGGTCCGGATCGGCAAGCAGGGCGGTCGAGACACGCTTTTTACAGGCAACTACATCGAAATTGACGAAACACTATTCCGGCCTGAAATCGCCAGGGATGGGGCCTGCATAAACCTCGCTAAGGCCGAGAACGTCAGTTTTGGCAATGTTCGACTGTCGGAGTCGATTACGCAGCTCTCCGCTAACGGCGAGAATGGATTGTTTATCCTCAAACCAGAAAAGGCAGTCGTATCACTGCCGGTAGGAAAATATTGCGTTTATGACTGGGCCGTAGAGCGAAAGGATGACAAAGGCACTAACTGGCAGCTCAAAGGCAGCGGACTTAGCGAAAGGTATGCCTTCGAGGTTACTGAGGACAAACAAACCGTCCTTACGATAGGTGAGCCGATTATCGCTACCCTCGATGCTTCTGAAAGGGAAGGAACACATTCCTTTAGACACAGTATGAAAGGACGTGCCGGCGAACGCATCGAGCTGACCCGTAACGGCGCTCCGCCGCAGGCACCAAAAGTGCGTATCAAAAGCGCAGACGGTACGTATGACCGCACTTACAGCTTCCAGTACGGCTGAGGCGGCACATGTTCGCTCTCGTGGCGAGAGCCCAAAAACGTGGCGGGACCGTTCACCGCAACCGTAGAAGTAGCATGTCCTTTCAAGATCGAAGGCAAAGCCTACACCATAGCGGCCAAAAGCAAACCTGCCGGAACAACATTACCCCTTGTTGCCGCTGCGGAAGAACCTGCAAAATCGAAATACGGGGCAGTAATTATCATCGTTGGAATTATCGCTCTTGCAGCCGCCGGGATGGCAATCTACAGGAAAAAAAAGCCAGTCTAATAAGTCTTCAGGTCAGGGATTGACTCCAGGCGAGAGCCGGAAAAGAGAGTTGTTATGCGCCGAAATAAAGCAGCGTTTTTACGGTTTTGTTTGATGGCTATGGTTGCTTTTGTTCCTATTAGCCTATCAGCCGCAGAAGAGACGAAGGAAATCGTCTGCAATGGAAAAGTTGTCGATGCCGAGGGCCGGCCGGTTGATCGAGTGAAATTTGCCTTGTATCAGGCGGTATATAACTACAATACTAACATCCCTGCTTCGGAGCTGCTTTCGAAGGTCATAACCAAAGCGGACGGCGAATTTTCATTTAAAGTTAACTTCGACAGTGACGTCTACCGATATGGTTACATTGTAGCGGAAAAAGCAGGTCTGGCTCTTGGCTTTGCTAATTGGCGCATGAGACAGGATCAAGAGCTTGAAATCAAACTGGGGCGTGCGAAGGAACTGGCGGGAATTGTTGTCGATCAGGACGATAAACCTATTGCAGGTGCAGAGGTAAGCATTTGGTTGCTCGTGGTTGGCGAAGGACAGGATCAGCAGAATTTAGGCCGGCCGGTCGTCTCGGAACTGCTTACTTCTACCACAGACCAGTCAGGACGATTTGTCTTCACACAAATTCCCGCTGAGGCCACAGCCGACTTTATTATTAAAAAGAACGGCAGAGCAACTATCAATACGTATCGAAGCACCGGATATGCGAATCAAAAAATGAGCTATGCACCGGGCCAAACGGATATCAAACTAATTTTGCCGGTCGAGGCAAGAATCGAAGGAAACGTTGTAGCGAAAGATACCGGTGAAAACATTGAAGGCGTGGAACTTATTATCATGCAGCAGGCAAACCGGCCTGTTCCGGGACAAGTCCCTGTAAGCATCAGCATGGATGGAGCATTTACTATAAACGCCCTGAATGCAGGCAGCTATCTCTTGCAACTTGTTCGTCCGCAGGAAGGGCCGGCCGAGTGGGTTGCCGAACCGGTCTATGTCACACTTGAGGCGGGACAGACCGTAACCGATGTGAAGATGAAACTGAGTAGAGGCGGCTTGCTTGAAGTTCACATTGAAGATGCAGAAACAAAACGGCCTATCGGGAATGTACAGGTGAATATTAACGACCAAAAGACGGCTCAATGGATATACGGCAAATCGGATAATAGCGGAGTTGCACGTGTTCGTCTGATGCCCGGGTCATACCAGTTGAGCGGGATTTACTTGAGCGGCTACAAAAGCGAAGATCCTCGAAAGAATTTTACACTTGAGGACGGTGGGATTTTGCGGATGGAATACCAGCTTAAAAGCCAGGGGAAAATCAGTGGGGTGGTCCGGGACGAAAGTGGCAAGCCGGTGCAAGGTGCTAAAATAATGATTTGTCCGATGGGTGTTCGCGATGAGATTATATCTGATGTTGAAGGCAAATATGAACTAAGTTGGGATCCGGGAATATGGAGATCGGATGTGCGGGAGATGGTTTTTTGTCTGGTAGCACGGCATGAAAAACGGGACCTGGCGGCAGCTATGGAAATCAGCGAGGATACGAAATCGGTCGATATAACGCTTCAATCCGGTATGGCTTTCAACGGCAGGGTGGTGGACGCCGAAGGTAAGGGCATTGCCGGAGCTCAAGTCCAGGTCATGCTGAGAGTGTCGAATTGGGGTTCGCCTTTGAGCAGAGAACAAATAGATACCGATGATGACGGCAACTATGAAATTCCAACATTACCGGCTGGTCATAATTACAGCGTCTCCGCCAGTGCCCGGGGATATGGCCAAAAGGATATCAATGCTTATGCTGACAATACTGTGAATAATCGCTTGAACGTAGAGACTCTGGTATTGCCGCCGGCAAATCTTTCAGTCTCAGGCAAAATTGTTGACAACCAGGGTAAAGTTGTGTCCGGTGCCCGCATCGAAGGTGTGGGCGAAGGTCAGCCTCGTACCAATACAGTTACCGATGAGAAGGGCTATTTTACACTTGAGGGTCTGTGCGAGGGTACGGTTTATATCAGGGTCAATGCCAGAGGCGATGAAAAACGCCTGTCGGCCCGCGTCCATACCGACGCCGGTGCCAGTGGTATAAGTATTGTAGTTCGCGAAGGAAATCCGGTTTCTTACTACATCTCTGCGAAATCCTACGAACAAATCATACGGAGCAGTAACAAGATTATCGCCGGTGTGGCATTGGATGAGAACGGCTCGCCCGTTGCGGGTGTGCCTGTTGGTGTGTGCTGCATAAAAAGGCCTCGCGAAAATGGTAAATTTTCATGGACGTATTCCTCCTATTCTACATTGAGTGATATAACCGACGAGCAGGGTCGGTTCGCCATAGAGCTTGAGGAAGATGCCGAATATAACCTGTTGTTCTCGCCGGATAAGCAGGCGGCGATTATTGTATATGACGTCCCTGCCGTCACAAAAGATTTGAAGGTAACGCTGCCGGAAGGTGGAACGGTCTCCGGACGCCTTTTGCGGATGGAAAAAGGCAAAAAGGTCCCAGTTCCCAATGCCGAAGTGAAAATCCAGCAGACCGACCGTACATCTTACACGCACCTCGGATTCGACCGTGATCGGACCACCGTAACCGACCCGGAGGGACGGTTTCGTTTCGAGCATATAAGAACGAAGGTCCGCCCCGGTGATAGCAGGTCGGATACGCAGTGGGAGCATGTCCCCAGAGTATGGGAAATCATATACGGCGACACATCGAAGACCATCGCTTTTTACGATGGTATGGCGATAGAGGATTTTGAACTGATTGTCAAGCCGAGTATGACCGATGCTCAATCGCTTGTAGGCGGCGCCCTGCCCGGATTTGACGGCATTAAAATCGATCTTTCTGCGGACCAGAACAAAGACAAGGCAATGTTGGTTTGCTTTTTTGACATGAACCAACGGCCGTCACGTAATGCTGTTATTCAATTAGCGAGACAGGCAGAAATACTGAAACAGAAAGGAATAATTGTTGTAGCGATCCAAATCTCAAAGATTACAGAGGACACGCTCAATGAGTGGGTTAAGGACCAGAACGTCTCCTTCCCGGTCGGAATAGTTCAAGGCGATGAGGAGGAAATACGTTTCACTTGGGGCGTAAAATCCCTGCCCTGGCTCGTTCTGACTGATACAAATCATATTGTCCGGGCGGAAGGATTTGCCCTGACGGAACTGGACGATAAGCTGGAAAAGCCGGAAGAGAAATAATCTATTGCGTTTGTATTTCTTTACTTTTTGATTGTTCAAAGATACTGCCAAGATTGAGGGCATCCGGGCTGCACTTAGTACATTCGAGACAGCGTATACAGTTCAGGTCGTTTGGCGTCTTTTCCGGCTCGATGCCGTATTCGCACAGCTTATGACATTTTTCACAATGCGTGCATTTGTCGGCGTCGAATTGCAGGAAGAACGCCGAAATACGATTGAATAACGAGAATATCGCACCCAGCGGACACAATACTCTGCACCATGGCCGCTTCATGAAAAAGATAGCGATAATGAACACAATGAGAATGGTTAGCTTTATTGCGTTCGGCCAAACAACTTCTGTGCCGGCAATCGCCTGGCCGACCATCGTCGGGACCGCTGCCTCGAGCGCCCCGGCCGGGCAGACCCGGCAGACAAAAAGCGGATGGCTTTCACCGAAGAAGTAGGGCACAGCCAGCACCGTTCCAATCAGTACGACATAACGAAAGTATCCAGTGAATTTGGGCAGATCGAACTTGGGCGTCGGGACTTTGGCTGCCAAGTCCTGCAGAAAGCCGAACGGACAGACCCAGCCGCATATAAGCGTGCCGAACAATGCTCCAACTGCAATCAGTAATCCAACCGCTATAAAGGGAAAAACGTGCAGCGCGCCGAATTGGGCGATTACGCCGATAGGGCAAGCGAAAGTTGCCAGTGGACACGCGTAGCAGTGAAAAACGGGCGAGCACATGGTATGCAGACGCAGGCCCGCCGGATCCAGCCAGACCAAAAGAAAAGCCGTCTGCACCCACATTCGCCAGCCGATTAGTTTGGAAGCGAATCCGCCTGTTTTGTTTTTCGTGACCATGGCCACCATGGTCTCCTTTTAACTGCCTCACGTCGAACAGGCTTCGGGAGCCTTTTCGCCTATTGCGTATGTCTGTTTGATCTTGCCCGATTCATCCCGCTTGACGCCGCTGACGGAAGCATCTTTGATAAGAGCAGATTCCGACTTGGCAAGCATCACCGGCTCGCCGTCCTGCTGGGCTGAAACGGTTGTGGAATGAAAGAGAGCGCCGTATGCCAGCAATGCTACCCCGAACAGTACAAGCAGACCAAAAATGAGAATTTTCGTATTTTTATTTATCATAAAGCATTCCTTTTCACTTATTATATCGACCGGCCATACGTAAACAGTTCACTTTTCCGGCGATTCATAAATGGCGGAGGCGAATGGGAATCGAACCCACCCGGGACCTTATCAGCCCCAC
>CAZHBL010000198.1:0-8801 GCA_964530105.1 uncultured Pirellulales bacterium
CCCTCAAAGGACGCCGGGATAAGTTGTATCTGGCGCTGTCCCACTGCGGCAAAGTGACTCGTGAGGAGGAGTACCGCACGGCAAAGAAGCTGTTGGGAAGCCTGGACGAGGTGCTGCAAGCATCCGGACAGGAATACACTGATTTGTGGCGCATCACCTGCTACGAGCCGGGTGGCAGACACACGTTCAATACCGCGTGCGAAATGGTCGAGGCGCTGGAGACGGCGAAAAAGCAGGGCAAGGCCCGGTTCATAGGATTCTCCACACATGACCGCCGCTGGATCAAGTTTATGATCGAGTATTTCCCGCAAATCGACTGTGTCTGTTTCCCCTTTACGACTATGAGCAAGAGGGCCCCGACTGACAGCGTCTTCGAGGCCCTCAAAAAGCAGGATGTAGGTGCTTTCGGCATTAAACCTTTCGCCGCAGGTTCATTGTTCACGAAAGATCCCAAAACAAACTTCGAGCGTGCGCGGCTGGCGATCCGCTACATTTTGAACAGCAATACCGTCATTCCTATTCCAGGAATGAACAGCGTCGAATATGTCGATAACGTGGCAAAGGCCGTGATGGAACGGCGAGAACTTGACGTGAAAGAAACTGCCGAGCTGGATAACGCCAACAGCCAGGCCATGGCAAAACTGCCCCCTAACTATCAGTGGCTGAAGAACTGGCAATACGTCTAATTGACATGAAATATTATCTATTGGTGTTTGTGGCGGTCTGCGTTGTTGTAATTGGCTGCGGTCAAGAAGAAAGTTTACGGGAACCTGAGACTAACAGTGTACCGAACACACAGCCGGCAGTAAAGGATCAAACACCTCTGCTGCTTGAAGATGAACCTTCGTTGTTGTTGGACGAGTCAGGGCTCGATCAGCCGGATGGTCCGCAAGCCGACAACAGTCGCTGCTTCGTCTGTCATATCAATTACATGCAGGAGGATATTGCTGTTATCCATGCGCGGGCAAATATCGGTTGCGCTGGCTGTCACGGCGAATCAGATGAACATATTGCCGACGAATCCTGGGCCTCAGGCGGCAACGGCACAGCGCCGGGCATAATGTATCCTGCGGTGAAAATCAATCCGTTCTGCATGGGCTGTCATACCAAAGACAAAATCGATACCGAGCAGCACAAACCTCTGTTCACGAATTTTGAAAAGACGGTTTGCACCGACTGTCACGGCAGCCACCGCCTGGAAGTTCGCAAGTGTAAGTGGAAGTAGGTTAATCTTTGTTCCTTCGTTATTTGGTATGCGGATTCTTCAGATAATAAAAGAAACCATCTTCCGCCCCTACTAACAGGTCGGGGATGTCATCTTTATTCCAGTCCACGATGGTCGGGCTGGTTGTATGGCCGGCGAGAATTCTATCTGCGACCAATCCCTCGTCTCTGAAAATATGTGCGTTAATGTCCGCCGAGACGTTCCGAAGAAAATTGATGTTTTGACTGTTCACCATCAGGTCAAGTCGCCCGTCGAGGTCCCAGTCCGCGAAACAGAACTTGCGCCGGCCGCTTTTGCCCGCCGTGCCGTCGTTCATTCTCAGCAGACCACCCATTTTACTCGTAAATATTCGCTTGCCAGGCGATAAAATTAACTTCTCGTTTCTTTTTGCACGCTTAAACAGGGCCAGATATCCCTCATGGTCCAGCATAACCAAATCGTTCAGTCCATCTCCGTCGTAATCGATGACGGCCGGCGTGGTTCGCCACTGTGCGGCGAGGATTTTGCCTTCCGGCTCCCACCAGTTCCATGCCGGCTTGGGAGGTTTGCCGGGCCACTCGACTTCGATAGGCTGTGCTGCTGCGAGTCGAGGTTTCTGCCGGGTCCCGATGTTTTCGTACCAGAGGACTTTTCCCCAGATGGAATTAACGAGAATATCCGGCAGGCCGTCCTGGTTCCAATCGGCGACGTTCAGCGTCGTATAGCCCCACTTGGCTTCGCAGGGTCCCTGGATCGAGCCGTTGGGCCCGGCCATAATCCGTATGATCTCGCCGCCGGCCTTAAGATATACCGGGGCCGCCCATTTCGGCGGATCGCCGCCGTCGAGGTTCTCGATAAATCCGATATAACCTGCGGTGTTGCCGCAGATAAGATCTTCGTCCCCGTCATTGTCCCAGTCGAAGCTGCAAGGCGTGACAAGCGCGCCGAACTTGAGCATATCGGCTTGCTGCCGGAAGAACTTCGGCGGCATAAACTGCGGCATGCTGTCAATCACCTGCCCCGTATTTTCCACAAAAGCAACTCGTCCGTCTTCCTGGCCGACAATAAGATCGATGTCGCCGTCCCTGTCCCAGTCCAGCGCCGCCGGCACGATCATGCACAGATCCATCCGGAGCGGTTTGCCCGCGTATGTCAGATACCGGCCTGCGGTATATTTGGGACGGGCTCGAGTTCCGATGTTTTCGAACCATGTGAATTTATCGATAAACTCCCCGCATATCAGGTCCAGGTCGCCGTCGCCGTCGAAATCGGCAAAATTAGGTGAAGGCATACCGTAGACGTCCACCGGTTTTCCGCCGGCCGATATCTTTTGAGCCTTGTCGTACTGCGGGTCTTTGGCGGTTCCCGTATTGCTAATCAGGTACACGTATCCGTGCAAAGGGCCGCGCGTCCACCGGCCCTGCTTGTCAAAGGCATTGTCCCAGCCGTAGTCGCTCCAGTCGCCGACACCGACTATCAGGTCAAGATCGCCGTCCCCGTCATAGTCACTATACTGCCACTGGTTGGCACGGACGCCTTCTCTTGGGCTATGGACGTTGGTTGAAGAATATATTGCCCGAGTCTTTTTGAACTGATTCTCCGGCTCACGGAAACCTTCGATTTCCCTACCCGGAAGCAACAGGTGGACCTCGCCGTCGATATAACTCGGCCGAATATTACGGTGTCCCGGGCCGACCTTAACGGCGGGCTTAAATACCGGCAACTTAATATTGCCGGAAGTATTTTCGAAGAAATACGTTCCGTTGTACGGCTTATCGGGACAGCAAACGACCATATCGTAGTCGCCGTCGCTGTCATAATCCATCGGCAGCGGCCACGCCCAAAGCCCTACGCCCAAATCCACAACCAGGCCGGGATTGTTATAATTCACCCGCTCGAAGTCATCAGGCCCGGCGGAAGTTACACTCGCCAGAAGGATTATTAAAAGATAAGTCGAATGTTTCGCTATAGTGCTACCCATATTTTATTTCACGAACCTCAACGTGGCCGGCTGTGTTTTCTTCGAATCGTCTTGTGCGGCGGCATCTTCCTGGCGGATCGTGCCGGAGTCCCGGATGCTCCCGGGGCAACCGAACGAATGGGGATGTGCGCTTGTATCTGCTGGTTTTCCACCTGTTTTATCCAGCGTGATATTTGCCATTGCCTGAGAGTTTTATCGAGCTTCAGCTCGGCGGTCATTCTTTTGGCAACCTGCTGTATAGTCAATCCCATATCGTGGTGAAGCCTGTATGCCATCATCGCTTCCTGTGAAGGCGGCCAGGCAGATGTATAATCCGGCACCGGTGAAGACGGGTTTGTTTGCGGCGTTTGAAGGACTTCCAAATTTTCCACTGTAGCAGCTTTGTCTTCCGGCGGCTCTGATTCTTCCGGGCCGGATATATTTCGCAAAGCAGAAATGATATTCATGGTGACCTTTATCAGCCGATTAATACGCGCACAAAACTCGCCCAAATCTTCCGGGTAAATCCCCTGATTACGCCATGCATCAACTTCCTGCACCAATTGGGATAGCTCTTCAAACTTTCTCCGGGCCTTATGTCTTGTCGTGGGAATGTTGGCCAGCCAGGAAGCGATATCATGTACATCCTGCGGATATAATGAAAGGGTAAGCTCCACCCATAAATTTTCAGCAGTGGAAGCGCTGTAAGACAAATTCTCCGCCCATTTTTCGAGCTTGTCAGCAAACTGTCTTACTGTTTTGATGTTATCCAAAGACAAGGCCATAAGATTCCCTTCAACTCGGCCGCGTTGCCTTTATTTTAGTATAATTTGTTATAATCAGCAACAATTTTAGTAAAGATTTTCTGCTTCACCCCCGACGACCATTATGTGAAAATATGGAACACGGGCTTTGTAACTATCGGGTAGATTTGATATTCTTGTGGAATTAAGGCGAATGTGAACAGAGGATTATGGGCATATCGCCCCAATACTCAAAACATGTGCGAATCAGGAGTTTGAAATGAGCCATTGTAGTCCGTTAAAATTAACACGCCGGGCTTTTCTCAAAAGTACTCTCTTAGTTCCGGCGTCTGCTGCACTTGCTGCCGATGTTAAACGTTTTGCACTTGGGGCGAAGAACAGGCCCAATATCCTCTATCTGATGACAGATCAGCACCGAGGTGACTGTCTGGGCTGCGCTGGAAATCCCGTGATTAAGACGCCCCATCTGGATTCCATCGCTCATGACGGCGTCATTTTCTCGAATGCCTACAGCTCCACGCCGAGCTGCACGCCGGCACGCAGCGCGATTCTGACGGGACTATCGCCATGGCATCACGGCATGATCGGATACGGGCGCATCGCGGGGGAATATCCGTTCGAGCTGCCCGGAGCTCTGCGGGACGCCGGTTACTACCTCTACGGCATCGGCAAGATGCACTGGTTCCCGCAAAGAAGGCTTCGCGGTTATCATAAGATATTGCTCGACGAGTCGGGTCGCGTTGAAAGCCCCGGATTCGTCAGTGATTATCACCTATGGTTCAAAGAGCAGACGCCAGACCTGGATCCGAATGAGACGGGCATCGGCTGGAACGACTATCGTGCAAAAGCTTATGTCCTGCCGGAAAGGCTGCACCCAACCGTATGGACGACCGATAGAGCGATTGAATTCATCGAAAAGTACGAGCGAACCGAACCTTTTATGCTGAAGGTTTCCTTTGCCCGGCCGCACAGCCCCTACGACCCGCCGCAAAGATTTATGGACATGTACAACGAGGATGATATGCCCGCACCCGTTGTAGGCGACTGGGCGGCGAAATACGCTCCGCACGATGAGCCGCCGAAGCCGAGCCTCTGGCATGGCGACCTGGGCGTTCAGCAGGCCAAGAAATCCCGCCGGGGCTACTACGGCTCGGTCACATTCATTGACGAACAGATTGGCCGGATTCTCGCCGCACTGAAGAAATGCGGCATGTATGACAACACGTTAATCATCTTCTTCGCCGACCACGGCGACATGTTAGGCGACCATGACCTCTGGCGAAAGACCTATGCGTACGAAGGCTCGGCCCACGTTCCCATGCTGCTGCGATGGCCCAAAGCTATGGGCAAGGACAATCAGCGAGGCAAATCGTTGACGCAGCCGACCGAATTGCGCGATGTACTGCCCACGTTCCTCGATGCCGCCGGGGCGCCCATACCGGGTCATCTTGACGGCAAAAGCCTGCTGGACCTGGTTCGTGGAAATACTAAGAACTGGCACCCCTTCATCGACTTGGAGCACTCGATGTGCTACAACCAGGACCACTGGAACGCCCTGACCGACGGCAAGGTCAAATACATCTACTACGCATTCGACGGGAGGGAAGAACTCTTCGACCTGAACAAAGACCCAAACGAGCTGCTTAACCTGGCTGCCGACCCGGCCCATAAGAACACGTTACTCCAATGGCGGCAGCGAATGGTCGAGCACCTCTCCGAACGTGGCGAACAATTTGTCTCCGACGGCAAGCTGACCATACGCAAACAACGCCTGCTCTATTCGCCCAACTTTCCGAAAGAATCAACGGATGGTTGAATCCGGCCTTGGATGAACTTACGCACGAATCATTACACCAAGAAGGAGCTTGAGCAACAGGCAGTTTGCCGGTTATAATCCTGTTGTGAAAAGATTGTATTGGACAAATCCGGATGTCTATGAAATAGAAGTCGAAGTCAATTCTGTCGGCGATTGCAGAGTCACGATAGAGCCCATCGTATTCCATCCGGATGAAGGAGGCCAGCCGCCCGACAAGGGCAGTATCGGTGAATCCGATGTTCTCAATGTCGAAGTTATCGATGGCCGGATAGTTCACACGCTCGATAAGCCGCTCAGCGATGGAAAGTATATCGCGCGCGTGAACAGACTGCACAGGTTGCCTGTTGCACGCCGGCATACCGCTCAACATATCATCTCCGGTATTGCCGAGAAACTGTTCGGCCTGAGAACGAGTGGTGTTCACATCGGCCTCGAAAACTGCACTGTCGATTTCGATAAGAAAATCGATTGGGAGACGGCCCAGGCGATAGAACGATATTCGATGGAAGTGATCGCAGAGAATATTCCCGTTGAGACGGCGTTCAACGAAACTGATGCTCGAACGCGATTTGACCTGAAAGAAATCGAATCGGACGTGATCCGCGTTGTGAAGATCGGCGATTACGATGCATCCGCCTGCTGCGGAACTCATGTTCGAAGAACTGGTGACATTGGGATCATCAGAATACTCGATCTTGAGAGCAAGAAGAACGGGACGCGAGTTTATTTTGCCGCAGGGCCGACGGCGCTCGAATTCTCACAGGCCGAGACTTCCATATTGAAGGAACTTAGACAGCTCTCTAAGTGTTCAACCATCGAGCTGCCCGCGATACTCCGCAAAGCACTGGAATCTTCGAAGAATCTGAATAAGGAAGTGGAACGATTGCAGGGCCTGATGCTGCCGGGTTTTGTGGATTCAGCCACAATCGTGGAAGTCGGCTCGTCAAAAATCGGTATCCAAATCGATGCCGTCTCCGCCAAACTTGCCGGGAAGCTCGCGGCAATGATTGCGAACGAAATCGATGGGACCGGTATTGTCATAAGCGATGGCAATATTGTGATAAATTCTAAAAATATAAACGCCGGGGATATGTTGAAGAAACTTCACAAGACTGTAGGTGGCCAAGGCGGCGGATCAGCCAATGCAGCCAGCGGCAGGCTGGAAAAAATGGTAACGGCCGAACAGGTTATCGAGATTCTTAAGCAACAATAATATGGAGGTATTTAATTATGAGATTCATAGCATTCATCACGGCAATAATTTCGTCTCTGGCGTTATCTACGGTTTACGCCGAATCACTTGACGTTTACTTCGGGACGTACACGACCGGCCGCAACGCCAGCGAAGGAATCTATCGTAGCGTGCTCGATACCGATACGGGCGAACTGGCGGCGCCGGTACTCGCTGCCGAGGCGAAAAATCCGTCTTTTGTCGAAATCCACCCCAACGGCAAGTATCTTTACGCCGTCAGTGAATCGGGCGACGCCGGAACCGTCAGCGCTTATGCGATAGACCTGAAGACCAAGAACCTAAAGCTGCTAAACACCCGGCCGTCGGGCGGTTCGGGCCCGTGCCACGTCAATATCGACCACGTGGGAAAAAACGTGCTGGTCACCAACTACAACAGCGGCAGCGTCTCGGTTATTCCCATCAAATCGGACGGCAGCCTCGCCGAACCGGCCTGCTTCGTGCAGCATGAAGGGGCCAGCGTCAATCCGCAGCGCCAGAAAGGCCCGCACGCGCATTCGGTCAACATCAGCGCGGACAACCGCTTCGCATTCGTCGCCGACCTCGGCCTCGACAAGGTCATGATCTATAAGCTCGACGTAGAAAAAGGGACAATCACCGCCAACAATCCGGCATTCGCAAGGGTCAAACCCGGCTCTGGGCCACGGCACTTTACCTTCGGCATCAACGGTAAGCACGCATACGTTATTAACGAGATGGGCGGCACTATCACCGCCTTTGCCTACGAGCCGGCTTCAGGCACCCTGACAGAAATTCAAACCGTCTCGACGCTGCCGGACGACTTTACCGGCACCAATGGCTGTGCCGAGGTCCGCGTGCATCCGAGCGGCAGGTTTCTTTACGGCTCGAACCGGGGGCACGACAGCATCGCGGTCTATCGCATCGATCCGGCCAAAGGAACGCTGACGTTCGTCGAGCATGAGAGAGCCGGTATAAAAACGCCGCGGAATTTCAACATCGACCCAACCGGCAAATTCTGCCTCGTTGCCAACCAGGGCGCCGATAGTGTCGTCGTCTTCCGGATAGACCAGAAAACCGGCGCCCTTGAACCAACTGGTAACCAGATTACTATCGGAAGGCCCGTCTGCATCCGGTTTCTTCGAGCAGATCCCCCGGTCGATGTGGAAGCTGAACAAGCAGCCTTGCGGGAGGACTTCCTGAAGCTCCGTTTCGGGCTGTTTCTTCACTTCAACATGGCTACCTACTTCAATCGCGAATGGGCGAACGGATACGAAGACACGGCGCTCTTTAAGCCGGGAAAACTGGACTGCAAACAGTGGGCAGAGGTCGCCAGCGCGGCCGGCATGAAATATGGCGTGTTAACAGTCAAGCATACCGGCGGCTGGTGCCTTTGGGATAGTGACCACACCGCACACGACATTACCCGATTTATCCACTACAAGAACGGCAGGGGCGACATCGTCCGCGAGTTCGTGGATGCCTTCCGTGCCCGTGGGCTCAAAATCGGATTTTACTACTGCTTCCCGGGGGATTTCTCGAGTTCCGGATATGGCAATGCCGTCCCTGATGGTATGCCGGATCTTCACGGATTACCTCCGGAGGCGGCTGGAGACTACGTGGGATTCATCAAGAAGCAGTTGACAGAGCTGCTCACAAACTACGGACCTGTCGACCTGTTGTGGATCGACCAGTACAGTAACAAATACACCTTATCAAACTGGCAGGAAATCCGGGCACATATCAAATCACTACAGCAGCGGTGTCTGGTTATCGGTAATAATGCCCACGACCTTAGTTTTACTGTCCAATATCATTTTCGCTCTTTAACTCTTAGCGGAGCCAATAAG
>CAZHBL010000199.1:0-8796 GCA_964530105.1 uncultured Pirellulales bacterium
GGCAAAATCGGCGCCCTCTTGTTATTCCGGCGGAATCCCGCTTCGCGGGAACCGTAAACTATGGCTTTTTGGGTCCTTCCGGCGAGCCAATCGTTTCTTCAGGAGAGAAACAACCGAATCAGCCGAAGATTCTAAACCCTGCCATAATCCCGTAACCATCCCATAAAAGGATGTCTCAGGGTCATATTTGCATGTTTTCATACAAATACATAAACATTATACAAGAACCACCATCCTCTGTCAATTATTTTCGGCAATTTATTTGACCATCAATAACGTTTTTTGCCTTTTTAGCACCAACAAATATATTTTTGAGTCGTACACAGACACAGAAATAATTAGCTAAAAAGTCAAATTGCTGCTATAATTGCCGGCAATGAAATTTTTTTTTGGAGATTTGTTATGTGTGAAGCATGCGGTTGTAGCGAAGCTAATACTGACCAGACATTCCATGAAAAGGTCAAAGACACAATCGAGAACATTCGTGGTGCTCTGCAAAGCCACGGCGGCGATGTTGAACTGATCAGTATAGATGAGGATAACACAGTTAATGTTCGTTTGCAGGGGGCCTGCCAGGGCTGTCCAGGTGCTGCGATGACAATGAAAATGGGAATCGAGAGAATCCTTAAGGAAAAGGTCCCTGAGGTCAAACAAGTCGTTGCGTTACCCTGATCCTGCACAATGATGATATAAAGTTACCTTAACTGGGTGATAGTATTTGTACGCACAATTTGAAATCGCAATATCCAGGTATCCTTTGCGATTTCCACTTTCGGTCTTAACTTAATGCGATACAAATGCCCGCCCCATACGGTCGATATCCTCTCATCGCCGATATCGATTGTTTCAGATTCCAAGATCAGCTTCTGAGAATCATATCGAACGGCCATCTCAAGCTGTTCTTGTGGATCCCTTAGGACCAGTTGCCCCGGCTCATCCTGTATGATTTCGCAAGGTGTGATCAGACTCTGAATGATATTCTGTGATTTTTCCTTGAGATCGAAAGAATCCACAATTTGCAAATCTTTGCCGCGATTAAGCCTAACTGTATGAAGCCATGAATTGACGCCCGCTTCATCGGGATAGGCGGGGGCAATATTCATTTTCAGTTGTGCAAAATCTTCTTCTGACTCGTATGCCACATCTTTTGCGGCGTATTGCCTGCCCTCTTTTTGCATAATACCGTTGATCGTTGGAAGATTATGATACGCTGATTGCATGGCCTGGAGCTCATAACGTCTGCTGCTGAACGTTTGTCTGGTGTACTCGGGTTTTCCAATGTCGATTATGAATGGACGGCCGTTTGCATAGATGATGAAGTTTCCTACATCGTTATGGTTATGGCTTTGTCCGTTATGGCCTGCCCAGCAGGCTACGTATAATCCTTGTAATGAACCGCCTTTGTCTCTCGTGACCATTAGTTGCATATCCTGATCGCCAAGCCAGACATCGCCTAACAAGGGCGGCAAAGATTTTTTTGCTGCGAGCAATTCGGATGCATTAAATATTGAATACAGCATCCGGCCGAGTGAGCTTGAGGCTTTATCCGTTCCGGAAACTTCTTCTTCGGTCAAATTATATACGGCGAGAGCCTGCATGCCCGCATCACCGATTCGCTTTCCGTAACGAAATACAAGATCGCGATAGATAGCAAATCGCCCGTCACAATCGCCGATGTTTACAAAATAATCGTCGGCAATGTGTACACGATAAATGAATCGGCCGATTTCTTTGATAATCGGCTCGTCATAGACATCGAAGCGCCCGTTTGTGACACTGTACAGCAACTCCAGATTGTCAAAAAGACTCGCGCCGGCGTGTCCCCAATAACTCGGCCCTTCGTCGCAACTGCCGTCCGATGGATATGGAGCTAAGAAGTTGTCCAGACATCGCAGCAATTTGTGAACCAGTTCGGCACGACAGTCTGGATTTTTTTCCATCAGCAGCGCTGCCGTGAGTACATTGGAATTGATCCACGGATTCCAATTGTTAGGCCCTCTGCTGTCAGCCCTTGTATTAAAACCCATCCATTCGAAATCATTGCGCTGCAGATAAGGGGTCAGAATTTGTGAATCGATCTGGCGTTCGATGCGTTTGCAAAGCTGCGGCGAGACCGTATCCAGTTCACGTTTTAGCAGATAATCCGTCCAAGCAAGGGAATTGGCCGTCTGGGCGGAGAATAGAGCCACAATCGGCTCGGTAGTATCGGGCAGATCGACGCCGGCCTTTTGTGCACCTACGTGTGCCGGCCATGTCCATGATGATTCTTCGCAGATAGCCCAGATTACATTGGCAATGGCGTCGAGAAAACGTCCCTTGCCCTCCATGCACTCAGCAAGCACCAGACAATGAAGCATCTTACGCCGTTCAAACCAAATATCCTGATAGTTGCTTCGATTGCCGATGCGCTTATATTCCAGATAGAGAGTGGCTGGAAGAGATGGAACTGGTTTGTCTCGATATTCGTTTGCGAGAGTGATGTAAGTCTGGCGGATGTTCTCTGGGATCGATGCCCATGCCTCTCGTTCACTTGCTTTGGAAAACGGGTGCCACTTAGGCAGTGGTATCAGCATTTCCCCCAACTCCTCTTTTGAATATAATCGGCTCAGTGAAATATTCTTGCCGTCTGAGGCGGAAGTTGAAATCGCCGGATATATTATGGTAACAAGAATAAGAATGACTTTTAAAGAATCCAATTTCATTTTCAGACTACTCCTTTTGAAAAAACGCATAAGAACTTCGGCTGTTTAAGCCAGATGCTCGGAGATTCGCTCGGCATTTGGTTTCTCAATGATGCCTCGTTCGGTGATGATAACGGCGATGTTGCGTGCATCTGTCACATCAAACGCCGGATTGTATACATTAATGCCGTCAGGGGCGGTTTGCGTGCCGGCAAATGTTGTTACCTCCTCAGCGGATCTTTGTTCGATGGGTATCTCGGCTCCACTTTTTATATTTAGGTCGAATGTGCTTGATGGAGCAGCGATATAAAACGGTACGCCGTGCTCTCTGGCGAGAATGCTGAGGTTGTAAGTGCCGATCTTGTTGGCTGTATCGCCATTGGCCGCGATCCGGTCGGCACCGGTTATGACGGCGTTTATTTTACCCTGCTTCATCAGCCAACCGGCCATGTTGTCACAGATTACCGTGACATCTATTCCCGCCTGTTTCAGCTCCCATGCCGTCAGCCGCGCGCCCTGCAGCAGCGGCCGTGTCTCATCTGCATAAACTTTGAACTTTTTTCCCTTTTTGTGTGCCTCGAACATCGGCGACAGGGCTGTCCCCTGCCCGGCAGTAGCAAGCGCCCCGGCGTTACAATGCGTCAAAATCCCGGCGCCATCCTGAATGAACTTTTCACCATTTTGGCCGATCCGTCGGCACATGTCCACGTCTTCCTGATAAATAGCGTGTGCCTCTCTTAGAACGATTTCGCGCAACTGCTGCAGAGTTTCAACCGGTGACGCCGCTCGCCAAACACGATCCATCGCCCAGAACAGATTCACGGCGGTAGGGCGGGATGAAGCAAGGTATTCGCGAGCGCGTTTTAGCGATTCAATAGATTTTTCTATACTATCATCTGCGCTGAGCTTTTGCAGGGCCAGAACAAGACCGTAAGCTGCCGATACTCCGATAGCCGGAGCGCCACGGACGGCGAGCGTTTTTATCGCCTCGAAAAGCGTCTCAACGTCCCGGCATTGCAGCTTAACAAATTCCGCCGGCAGCCGCCGCTGATCTACCAATTCCAAACATCCGTCAATATCACCAATCCATTTTACTGCCTGGACAATCATGGGCATCTTCTCTAAAAAATTATATTCAACTTATCGGTCAACTCTTGCGCTACCGCCTCCCATGACTTTCTCTACTTCACGGAGACCGGCCGTGGTTGTGTCGCCCGGCGTTGTCATTGCCAGAGCGCCGTGGGCTGCGCCATAGTTAACCACCTCAGCCGGCGTCTTTCCTTCCATCAGGCCATAGATTAGACCGGATGCAAAGCTGTCGCCGCCGCCGACCCGGTCATAGATTTCCAAATCGGTTCTTAGGGTGGCTTCATAAAATTCGCCCTTGGTAAACATTATTGCGCCCCAATCGTTGACCGAGGCGGTCTTGGCGTATCGCAGGGTAGTGGCGACGACCTTCAGGTTCGGGAACTCCTTGACTACCTCGATAATCATCTTTTTGAAGTTTGCCGGATCGAGCTTCGAATAGCCTTTATCCATTCCTTTGACCTCGAAGCCGAGTGCCGCGGTGAAATCCTCTTCGTTGCCCAGCATCACGTCGACGTAAGGGGCGATGGCCCGATTGACCTGCCTGGCCTTTTCCTGCCCGCCGATATCCTGCCAGAGCGACTTGCGGTAGTTCAAATCGTAGGAGACGATGGTGCCGTAATCTTTGGCCGTCTTTACCGCTTCGATAATGACATCCGGTGTCGTTTCCGAAAGGGCCGCGAAAATTCCGCCAGTATGGAACCAGCAACTCCCGTCTCGTCCGAATATCTTCTCCCAGTCGATATCTCCCTTTTTCAATTGAGAAGCAGCGCTATTGGCTCTATCCGAGCATCCGACGGCGGCCCGCACGCCGAAGCCACGCTCGGTGAAATTCAGACCGACGCGGACTTTCCTGCCGATCCCGTCGTACGGCATCCATTTGACATATTCGATATTTACGCCGCCCTGATAGATCAAATCTTCCAGTAGCCGCCCGACCGGATTATCCACGATAGCGGTGACAACCGCAGCGCGTTTGCCGAAGCAGCGTTTCAAGCCTCTGGCGACGTTATACTCTCCGCCTCCTTCCCAGGCGCGAAAGTGCCGGGTCGTGTGAATTCTTTCTTCGCCTGGGTCCAGCCGAATCATAATCTCGCCGAGCGAAACGATATCATATTTACTCTCTGCCTTGGATTTGACGTCTATGACTGCCATGGCGTTTCTCCTAACCGCTCTATATTAGCTGTAAATTTTACCTTCTCGATAATCCTGCCATGCCGGCTCGAACGCCTTGCGTTCTTTCGGCGCCGGCCTCAACTTAATTGTTACGCCGCGGAACAAATCGGGTGAGCTTTCGTCGTATTTGATGTGCAGGATGGAGTTTCGCAGAGACTGGTTCTCAGGCTTGAACTTCAGCGGTCTGCCTGTGGCTTTATCGATCACGTCGGGGTGGATTTCAATGCCGTCTTCGGCAAGGACCAGATGCGAGCCGCGGGAGCCGCTGCCCTGGACGAGCAATTCGACGACGGCCTTGAGATACGCTACGCTCGTCAGGGCCAGATGCTCGGCCTGTATCGCTCCAATGATGGCCTTATTGTTTTCTACGCTGAAGCCTTTCTGTTGGATGCTTTTGTAAAGCTCAACCGCCTCTTTCAAGGCTCGTCCGGAATCATTTAACTCTCTGATATGTCCACCCGATGCGGTCATTCTGCTTCGTATCTCATCCAGCACTTTTTCAGATACCAAACCAGATGAGTCTTTGTACCGTTCGAAGCCGGCGATAATGTCACTTAGCTGTCGGTCGATCTCAGATTGGGCATCTGAATAGTCCGGCAGTTCGCAGCCGTAAACATTGACGATATATTGCGCAGCACGTAATCCGCCTGTCTGGCCGGCGTTAAGGGCCGAGCCGCCCGGTCGTTTGACGCCGTGCGTACCGGCCATTTCCCCGATTACAAAAGTCCCTGGTATATTGGACTGCCACCACTTGTCGACGGCAAAGCCGCCGTTGTTGTGCTGAGCGCAGACCGCAATCTCAAGCGGCTCCGAATACAAATCGATACCGTTTTCCTGGTATATTTCGATGGCGGGTGTATTCATGTGCGCCAGCCGTTCGATTGGCGTTTTCTGCAACGCGCCGGCTTTTTGCAGATACTGTTTTGCTTCCGGCTCCAGGGTATCGATGTCAAACTCCTCCATAGAATCACTACCGACAGGATTGTGCAGGAAGTCCATAAAGACCCGCCGGCCTTTTTGTGTTTCGTTAAAGACCAGGATATCAATCAAAGACGATTGCAGATTCTCAATCCGCTGCGGATCGAAGGGCCACTGATAACCTTTAAGGAAGATGTCCGTTGCCATCTTACTCATCGTTGGGAAAAAGTCCGTCAGGAATTCTTTCTCATCTTTGCCGTCGGCATCAGTGCTGAACAGGCGCGGCACCGCCTGCATGTATGTGCCGGAGACGTTCCAGCGGAACTTTATGCTGGCCAGGCCGAACTGAGATTCGGTAAGGTTGGCCCCAATAAGCCCCGCCCTGAAAGCCAGTCCGTGAATTCCAAGCTGGGCTTTCGGATATACGGTTGTCTTGAATAGCTCACCCGGGCCGCCGGCTGCAAGAACCATATTTGCGGCAAGAAATACGTTTATCGCAAGGTTCGAGCCGTCGACATTTTTTTTATCTATAGTAACAATGCCTGCAATTCGTTTGGCTTCGCCGGCGCCGACTGTCAGCAGGCTGGCGGCTTCCTGGGCATCGAAAATTTTAACATTGTATTGTTTGAGCTGCTTTTGCAGGCATTCGCTCATGAATCTGCTGGTTTTCGGGCCGGCAGACGTAGCCCGCTCGTACGGATCGTGGTCCGTCTTGTAGCCGATGAAAGTACCAATCGAGTCCGTGGGAAAGGGAACTCCGGCCTCGACTAAGTGGTAGAATTCGCGAAGAGAGCCAATCCCTTCAACCAGTGCCGAATCGCTATGGCAGCAGCCGGCAGCGGTCAGGCTCTTGGCGAATTCCTCGGCACTGTCGGCAACATCCGGGCTCGTGCCCATCTTATAATAAGTCTGCTTATCCGAGCCGCTCATGCGTGAAGCGCCCAGCCCCAGCCCTGCGGTCACTACGGCAATCCTCTCGGCGGGATTTTCGACGCTCTTGCCTTTCATAAACTCGCACAGATGTACAGCGCAGTTCATACCGGCGGCGCCAGAGCCGACAATTATCGTGTTATAGCGATGGAAGGTTACGGTCTGATTGGATATTTGCTTTGTTTTCATAATGCTACTGCTCCAATCCGGCAAATTATGGTTCGACAATTTAAAATTATTCGTTCGAGTTATAATTTAATAGTTGCGGCTTGACAAGCTCTTTGGTCATTTCCCGCGGCAGAACATAGACGTTTCCCTGCTTGTTGCAGAAGTAGAGAGTCGATTGTGATGGTTTTCTGCCGTGGCCGTCGGCCCAGATGGCATAAAAATCGGGATTCGTGTTAACCGGCCGTCGTGCATACGTGTGGTTTCGCGGGCTGTTTTTCGTGAGCTGTTTGACCTTACTCCACGTCTGTCCCAGGTTGCTGCTGACCCACATTGCCATTTCGCCGCCGGGATTGTATGGCTGTGGACCTGTTTCAGTCGGGCCGATGATTCGCCACATCCCGTCATCCTCGATGTAGAGTGAGCCCGTATCGTAGTTGTTATCCGATGTAAATGCCGGTCTTATTTGCCAGGTTTTCCCTGTCCAGCGTGTCGTAGTCCATGTTCTTGGATCGTTTTTAGGGCCGGACTCGTAGCCCTTGCTTGTAATAAACAAAATGACCGGCGAATCGTTTGCATCAAATCGGATATCCTTCAGGTAAACGTTCAAACCTTCGCTCTGATAGTCATGAACAAGGGCGGGGCTAACAGGTTCAGTCAGCGGCGGTGTTAAATTCTGCCCATCAGCACACGTCCAGGTCTTGCCGAGGTCGGTAGTTTCGATATAGTATAAGTTCGTCCGCCAATTCAGCCCTTTGCCTTTTGGGTGGTAATTAAAAGTAGTGCCTGCCTTGTTTTTACCTGCCGCACTTATTTGATAATGCCCCTCGTCCATGGCGGCAAGCCGAAGCCACTTTGACCACGTGACGCCATCGGGACTCGTCATAAAACAAATCGTCCGGGCGGCGGGATAATTATACCGAGTGAAAAAGCATACGAAGCCCTTGTCCTTGAGATACCAGGATTGAATATACGAGAAGTTGGTCATCGGAACTTCTTGCGAATTTTCGATTTTTGTTACATTAATCAGCTCGAATTCGTTTACGTCGTAAGGTTTGGTGCTCTTGTGTATATAAGAAGGCCTCGATGTGCCGTGTGAGGTGGAGAATATCCAGATATAGCCTTCGTCATCGACGGAGATAACCGGATTGTCATGGGCGTCGCTCGTCTTCTTGTCGAGCAGGATGGTCGGGCGGGGAACCATTCCTGTTTTATGGTCATAATAAGATACCATGTGGAGCAGCTTTTGATTGCTGTCCGTTGTTGTGCCGCCATAGCAGAAAAATGTCTTTTTGACCTTGTCGCAATAAACCGCAAATGGTTTGTGCTTGGCACAATATGTTCCAAGCCCGCCGCTGTATTTATACACGTATTCGTCACCCGAGGGTTGATTCATGTACCAGATGCCGCGATAGCCGGTGTCTTTTTTGTTGAGGGTGGGTATCCCGGAAGAAGCCTCGGCATTCCGGCACAGCGACATTTCCATCGACGAAAAGATAACAATGGTTAATAGTAGTCTTTTAAGAAAAGTAGGATGGGCAGGTTTCCGCCGTAAGGCGTCCTGTGGACTGCCTATGCGGTTTCCATTTTGGAACGTTAACAGCATGGGCAAATAAATTGCCCATCCTACAAGCTCGATTCGATTAATTCGAGTCACCAATATTAAAATTCCTCCCTGTGGCTTGACTTATCTGCTCGATTGAAGCGGAGGCAAAATCTATGCCGGGGTATTTATTCGCACGTAGCTTGTCAATCAGTTCTTTGATCTTCTTCAATTCCCCGGCTAAAAGCTCGTAGTCCTGCTCATCGACTATTTTCTTCATCGTGGCTTTATCGATCA
>CAZHBL010000200.1:0-8745 GCA_964530105.1 uncultured Pirellulales bacterium
ACCTGGATGAGTTTGACAGGCACCGGGAGATTATGAAAAGGCATTATGAATTTTTTTCACCGCTGCATAAAAAAGTTGGTTTCGCGCAGATGACGGATTTCAACTGGCTCAGCGCCGACCGAATGTTGCAGCGTGCCGTATTTGACAACAGGATTGAGCTTGTAGCGAATTTCTCGCAGGAATCGCGCAGGTATAAGGAAGTCGAAATTCCCGCTCGAAGCGTACTGGCAAAATGGGCGGAGAATGGAACGGTGAAAACCTCGACTTTCACGCCAGGTGTGAAGAACTGAGCCCGGCCAAATAATACAGGAGCACAAATTGTGAACCGACGGGAATTTATTAAGCGTTTCGCCGGCGGGGTAATCGCTGCTGTCTTGCCTAACGACGGCTGCTCAATGGCCAATCCGGGCGGAAGCTCCAGGGGTACGGACCGGCCGAACATCATTTTAATTATGGCCGATGACCTTGGATATGGTGACATTAGCTGCTATGGCAGCACGAAAATCAGCACACCCAATATCGACGCCTTGGCCAGGGGCGGCATGAAGTTTACGGATTATCATTCCAACTGCCCGGTGTGCAGCCCTACTCGGGCGGCGCTGCTTACCGGGCGCTACCAGCAGCGTGCCGGGATCGAAGGTGTCATTTATGCCAACGGCCCGACCCGTCAAACAGGATTGGCGCTGGAAGAAACTACGTTTGCCGAAGTTCTCAAAAAACGCGGCTACGCAACGGGAATTTTCGGCAAATGGCACCTTGGCTATAATGTGGAATTCAATCCAGCCCGGCAGGGATTCGACGAGTTCCGCGGCTACGTCAGCGGCAACGTGGATTACCACTCGCACATCGACGGCGCCGGCTTCGATGACTGGTGGAAAAATCTTGAAAAGGTTCCCGAAGAAGGCTATTGCACCGACCTTATAACAAAGCACGGCACAGATTTCATCGAGCGGCACAAGGATGAACCTTTCTGTTTGTATCTGCCGCACGAGTCGGTGCATTCTCCGTATCAGGGCAGAAACGATCCGCCGGAACGTCTGCCGGACGGCAAAAAGGGCAAAACGGCCAAAGGAGACGAAATCGCCCGCGCGTATAAGGAAATGGTCGAGGTCATGGACGAGGGCGTCGGGCGGATTGTCGAGACGGTCAAGCGCCTGGGCCTGGAGCGTAAAACATTTATCTTTTTCTGTTCCGACAACGGGGCGACCAAAAACGGCTCCAACGGCGCGCTGGCAGGCTATAAGGGCAGCCTCTGGGAAGGCGGACACCGCGTGCCGGCTGTCGCCTACTGGCCCGGCAGGATAAAGCCCGGCACAGTGACAAGCCAAACCGTGCTGGGGATGGATATGTTTCCAACGATGGTCTCAATCGCCCGGGCGAAACTTCCAGAGGGGCTTAAACTCGACGGCGTGGATCTGCTGGGAATGTTAACAGAAAATAAAAAACTGCCCGAACGCACGATGTTCTGGCGCTACAGAAACCAAAAAGCGGCTCGCAAAGGCCCGTGGAAACTGCTGGTTCAGGGTGACAAGGTGAAACTCTACAACCTCGACGATGACCTCAGCGAAAAAAAGAATCTTGCCGGAGTGAAACCGGAAATGGTCAAAATGCTTCAAGGCGAACTTGTAACTTGGGAGCAGAAGGTTTCGGCAGGTGTCGAGTTAAGAGCTTAATACACATCTCAGAAAAATATAAATAACGTTGGAGGTAAAAATGAAAGTTAAACCGATTAACCGGCGTGACTTTATGAAGGTGGGTGCATCAGTCCTCGCCGGTTCGGCGTTGTTTTCGCAACGAACATCGGCAGGCCAAAACAACAGGCCGAACGTTGTTTTAATCGTCAGCGACGACCACGGACGCGAGACTCTCGGCTGCTACGGCAATCCGGTCATAAAAACGCCGAACCTGGATGCCCTCGCCGCTGAAGGTGTGCGGTTCACAAACGCCTTCTGCACAACGGCCAGTTGCAGCGCCAGCCGGTCGGTGATTCTTACCGGCATGTACAATCACGCCACCGGCCAATACGGGCATCAGCACAGCTATCATCATTTCATCTCGTTCGAGAATATCAGGTCGCTGCCGGTTATGCTGACTGAGGCCGGCTACCGAACCGGGCGAATCGGCAAATACCATGTCGCGCCTGAGAGCGTTTACAAGTTTGATGTGGTGTTGCCTGGCAACAGCCGCAGCCCCGTTCAGATGGCACAAAACTGCCGGGACTTCATAAATGAAAATGACGGCAAGCCGTTCTTTTTGTACTTCTGTACGAGCGATCCGCACCGAAGCGGAGAGACAGCGGAAGATATACCCGGCAAGCCCGACCGGTTCGGCAACAAAGCCAACGGAGGCTATCCCGGCGTCAAAGAGGTCGAATATGACCCGAAGGATGTAATAGTGCCGCCCTTTTTGCCTGATATACCGGAGTGCCGTGCCGAACTGGCGCAATACTATCAGTCCGTCTCACGTGTCGACCAGGGTGTGGGCAAGCTGCTCGACGTCCTCAGGCAAGCCGGAAAATACAATAACACAGTGATCATTTATATCTCCGATAACGGCGTTGCTTTTCCGGGAGCCAAGACGACGGTGTATGAACCGGGGATAAAGCTGCCCTGCATTGTTCGGCGACCCGGCCAGAAGAAAAAGGGCATCGAGTGCGATGCGCTTATCAATTTTGCGGACTTGGCACCGACGATCGCAGATTTTGCCGGTGCACCGTCCGGCAACAATTCCTTCCAGGGCCACTCATTCAAATCCGAACTCGAGCAGGAACATCCGAAAGGCTGGGACGTAACTTACGCCTCGCACACATTCCATGAGATTACGATGTATTATCCGATGCGCGTGGTCAGGCAGCGCAGATACAAACTAATCTGGAACATCGCTCACGGGCTCGATTATCCGTTCGCCAGCGATTTATGGGCCGCATCGACATGGCAGGCTACGATTAAGGCCGGCATAAAATACTACGGCAAACGCACCGTAGATGCCTACCTGCATCGGCCTAAATTCGAACTGTACGACCTTCAAAACGACCCGGACGAGATAAACAATCTTGCCGACGATCCAAAACACAAAAAGGTGCTTGAAGAACTCAAAACGGAACTGAAGGCTTTTCAGAAACGTACAAATGACCCGTGGCTGCTGAAATGGGAATATGAATGAAAGAATCGCCGTACTTGACAAACGACCACAGATGATTATTATGAGCAATGCCTAGGGCATGGCCGAGCCACTAACTTGCCGCTTGAGGCTTTAATCCAAACAGGGATAGGTAAAGGGATATATAAATGGCGTTATTATTGGGTTACGATGTTGGAAGCTCATCGATCAAAGCAACGTTGATGGACGCCGAGACCGGCCAGGTGCTGGCGGCGGCGACTTGCCCGGGCAAAGAACTGGACATTATCGCAAAACAGTTGGGCTGGGCCGAGCAGGACCCCGCCGTCTGGTGGGAAAACGTCAAGGCCGCCACGCAAAAGATTAAGGCCCAGGCGAAATTTGACGCCGGCGACGTGCACGCAATTGGAATCTCTTACCAGATGCACGGGCTTGTAATCGTGGATAAAAACAAGCAGGTGCTAAGACCTTCGATCATCTGGTGCGATAGCCGGGCAGTGCAGATCGGCGAGCAGGCCGCGACGGACATCGGGCAAGAAAAATGCCTAAAGCGGCTATTCAACCTGCCGGGAAACTTTACGGCGTCAAAGCTCAAATGGGTAATGGAAAATGAGCCTAAAGTTTATTCCAGGATTCACAAAATGATGCTGCCCGGCGACTATATCGCAATGAAGATGACGGGCGACATAAAAACAACGCCTTCCGGATTGTCCGAAGGGATTATGTGGGATTTCGAGGACGATGGCCTGGCCGACTTCGTGCTCGATAACTACGGCATCTCCAGTGAGCTTGTCGCCGAGACGCTCCCGACGTTTTCCATCCAGGGCGAGCTGATGAAAGAGGCAGCCGACGAGCTTGGACTTGAGGCTGGTACGATAGTCAGCTACCGCGCGGGCGATCAGCCTAATAACGCGCTGTCACTGAGTGTCCTGCAACCCGGTGAGATTGCCGTTACGGCAGGAACTTCCGGCGTGGTTTATGGCGTCAGTGATATGAAGAACTACGACCAGCGTTCGCGTGTCAATGTCTTCGTTCACGTCAACCATTCGGCGGAAGCACCGCGATTCGGCGTGCTGCTGTGCCTTAACGGAACCGGGATTCTGAACAGTTGGCTCAAGCACAATTTCGTCGCCGGCGAGGGACTCGACTACGAGCAGATGAACGAGCTTGCCGCACAGGTGCCAGTCGGCTCCGACGGTCTGGTCATCCTGCCGTACGGTAACGGGGCCGAGCGAACGCTTGAGAACAGAAATATCGGGGCATCCGTTCACGGCTGGAATTTCAACATCCATAAGAAAACGCACTTCCTGCGCGCCGCCCAGGAGGGAATCGTCTTCGCGCTGAATTACGGTCTCGGCATAATGCGCCAGATGGGAATTCAACTGACCACAGTCAAGGCCGGCAACGCCAACATGTTCCTGAGCCCGTTATTCGCCGAGGCTTTTGCGACCGTGACGCAGGCCACCGTCCAGCTATACAACACCGATGGCTCGCAGGGTGCGGCACGAGGCGCCGGCATCGGTGCAGGCGTATATAAAAGCCCGGACGAGGCTTTCACGGGCCTCGAACCGGTCAAGACAATCGAACCTAATGAGAAGTTATCTTCCGCCTATCAGAAAGCGTATGCAGGGTGGGAAGAGGTATTGGAAAAGCAATTGAAAACATTAATCGCATCTCGCGAGGCTTAGTACGAGTTATCAGAAAGGAGCAGCAAAATGGCAGAGTATTTTCCCGGAGTGAAAAAGATAAAATATGAGGGCCCCGGCTCGAAAAATCCCCTTGCGTTCAGGCATTATAATCCGGATGAGGTCGTCCTCGGCAAAACAATGGCCGAGCACCTGCGTTTCGCGGTCTGCTACTGGCACACTTTTAAGAACCTCGGTGGGGACCAGTTCGGGCCGGGCACCATAATCCGTGACTACAATGACTCATCCGAACCGATGGAAATTGCGGATATGACCCTGGAGGCAGCCTTCGAGTTCTTTACCAAGTTGGGTGTTGGTTTCTGGTGCTTCCATGACAGGGACATTGCTCCTGAGGCAGATGACTTGGCTGAGACAAACAAACGTCTCGATAAAATCGTGGAAAAGGCCAAGAAGCTTCAGGCTGACACGGGAGTCAAACTGCTTTGGGGTACGACGAACGCATTTTCACATCGCCGGTTCATGGCCGGCGCGGGTACTAATCCGTCACCGGAAGTCTTCGCTTACGCCGCGAGCCAGATCAAAAAAGCCATCGAAACAACAAAAGAACTTGGCGGAGCCGGTTATGTCTTCTGGGGCGGACGTGAAGGTTATGATACGTTGCTCAACACAGACATGAAACGCGAGTTGGACCACATGGCTCTGCTCCTGCAGTTGGCAGTCGATTACAAGAAAAAGATTGGTTTTAAGGGCCAGTTTTACATTGAGCCGAAGCCGAAGGAGCCGACGAAGCATCAATACGATTCCGACGCAGGCAGTTGTTTCGCGTTCTTGCAGAAATACGATCTGCTCGGCGACTTTAAGTTGAACATCGAGGCCAACCACGCGACGCTGGCGGGACACGATTTTTGCCACGAACTGGCGTTTTGTGTAGCCAACGGCATACTTGGCTCGGTCGATGCGAACCGGGGCGACATGCTCTTAGGCTGGGACACGGATCAGTTTCCGAACGACGTCTATGAAACGACACTCGCCATGTACATAATTCTCAAAGGCGGCGGCTTTACAACCGGCGGGCTCAATTTCGACGCACACGTGAGACGTCAATCAATAGATCCGGTCGATCTTTTCCACGGCCATATAGGCGCGATGGATGTTTTCGCCAGGGGACTGAAGAACGCCGCGAAAATGATAGAAGACAAAACTCTCCAGAACGCTGTTGACAAGCGCTATAGCGGTTGGAATCAGGAACTTGGCTCGAAGATCGAAAGCAAGAAGATCGGATTCGAAGAGCTTGAGGCTTACATCCTTGAGAATGGAGAGCCGGAGCTTCAAAGCGGCCGTCAGGAGATGCTCGAAAATCTCCTCAACGATTACATCTAAAGAAAACCGGGAACATTCGCTTCTGGCTGGACGTTAGCGTCACTGTTTTGTGCTGCCTTGATGAGATATACAGCAACCGCGGTTCACCAATAAGTTATGGAAAAACCTCGTCTATTCTTTATCGACAACCTGCGAATCCTGCTGATCACACTGGTTATGATGATTCACCTGTCCATAACCTACGGCGGCGAAGGGAGCTGGTATTACAGAGACGGCCAGGCGGATACACTTTCATCCATCCTGCTGACGTGGCACAATGCGGTTGTCCAGGCCTTTTCGATGGGGTTGTTTTTTTTGATCGCGGGCTATTTCACGCCGGGCTCGTACGATCACAAGGGCCCCCGGCAATTTCTTAAGGACCGGCTGCTGCGTTTGGGCATCCCCATGCTTTGTTTCGACTTTATCATAGGCCCGCTGATGGCGTATCCGCTAATGCAGGCCGGTGCTCTTGAATTCGACGGTTCTTATCGTCAGTTCCTTGCAATGTATTACGGTACATTCCACATCGGGACCGGGCCTTTGTGGTTCGTCGAAGCCCTGCTGATATTCGCGATTTTCTATGTTTTATGGCGGGCATTTGTAAAAGCTCCTTCTCCGGTCGTTCGGGACGATACCAGTCTGCCGGGAAATCTGAAAATCGCAGTTTTCATTCTTGCCCTAGTCGGCGTTACCTTCGCTGTGCGGATATGGCTTCCCGTTGGCTGGGGATTCCAGCCGCTGAATTTGCAGTTTCCCTTTTTCCCTCAGTATATTTGCATGTTTATCGTCGGAATCGTCGCCTATCGCCATAACTGGCTGACACGTATTCCCGATGCTATGGGCAGGCTTTGGCTCTGCCTTGCCGTGGTTATGATTGTCATTGTTTTTCCAGTCCTGTTCACGCTGGGCGGAGCAGCAAAAGGCAATATAGCACCGTTTGTCGGCGGCCTGCACTGGCAGTGCTTTGGCTACGCTCTCTGGGAGCAGCTTACCGGCGTGGCGTTAATCATCGCCCTGCCGGCCCTGTTCCGCAAACGGCTCAATCGGCAGGGAAAGCTGACCAGGGCAATGGCCGGCAGCGCATATACAGCGTATATCATCCACGCCCCTGTTGTAGTCCTCCTGGCTATCGCTATTAGAAATATCAGCTTATACCCGCTTTTGAAATTCGCTTTTGCCGTACTTACTGCAGTGCCATTATGTTTTGCTCTGGCGAACGTCGTCAGGAAATTGCCGCTGGCAAGAAGAATATTATAATCTCGAAAATTCTCTTTGCTCAGATTATCAGCATAGCGTCGCCGTAGGAGTAGAAACGGTATCGTTTTTCGATGGCGTGGTTATAGGCGGTGAGGATGTTTTCAAGCCCTGCGAAGGCCGCTACCAGTGCTAAAAGTGTGGATTTTGGCAAGTGGAAATTCGTTATCATCGCATCGATAATCTTGAATCGGTAGCCCGGCATGATGAATAATTCTGTCGTTCCGGCGACGGCTTCGATCTTTGAGCCGGCGGCGACGGTCTCAAGGACCCTTGTCGATGTCGTGCCGACCGGGATGATTCGGCCGCCTTTTTTCTTTGCCGCATTTATTATCGCGGCATTTTCCTCGTTGATACCGAATCGTTCCTGGTGGATTTGGTGGTCTTCGAGATTGTCCGCGGTGACCGGCTTGAATGTTCCAGCCCCAACATGTAGTGTAATAAAGGCGAATTTTATACCGGCCTGCTTTAGCTGCTCAATGAGAGTTTCGGTAAAGTGCAGCCCGGCTGTCGGGGCAGCTACGGCGCCGCTTTGCCTGGCGTAAACCGTCTGATACCGCTGCTTGTCCTGGGCCGCTACTGCCGGATCGTCATCACGCTTTATATATGGCGGCAGCGGCGGAAATCCGATTTCATCCAGCACCGTCTGTGCATCCGTATCGGTCTTGAGCTGGAGACGGCACCTGCCCTGTTCGATCTTTTCGAGCAGCACAGCTTTACAGAAATCGGCTTTTTGCCTGTCTTTAAGATAAAACTCGTCGCCCTGCTTGAGTTTTCGAATTCCTTTCATGTATGCCGTCCAGACGCCATCGGCGTCCGCAGCGAGAAATAATCCTTCGAGCCTGCCTCCCGTACTCCGCCGGGCGAAAAAGCGTGCCGGCAGGACTTTCGTATCGTTCAGTACGAGGCAATCGCCGGGCAAAAGAAAATCGCCGAGACTGCTGAACCGGCTGTCCAAAATATCGCCGCTTGAACGATTCAGAACAAGCAGCCGCGAATCGCTACGAACGGAAAGAGGCATCTGGGCGATCAACTCAGACGGCAGGTAATAATTTAACTTCTCTGTTTTCATAACGAAAAGTTATCAGACGGCGTTTAAATAAACAAAAAAATTTTATCCTAATAATTAAACGATTTTCGCGTTTGTTTAACGGCACCTAAATTCCAGCGAAAGTGCTCAAGTCTCAGAGACGATACGGACAACATGAATCCAACTTACAATAACATTCTTTTCAAAGGTTACGAGGATGGCTGCGAGACAGTATTTTGAGAGAGAGGCGACTTCGATCGCTGCTTTAGGAAGGCACGAACTTGAGAGACGAATCAGGAATTTCAGAGGCAGATTTAAGTTGGATTTTACACAAGATTA
>CAZHBL010000201.1:0-8728 GCA_964530105.1 uncultured Pirellulales bacterium
GTATGATTCCCTTCTGGTGGGCGTGCTGGACGGCGTTACAGACCGAGATGAATAATTTCAGCCGCTCTTTGATGCTCAACTTGTTTTTGTCACAGTATTCGGTTATAGAGAGACCTGGAACGAGGTCCATAACGAAATACGGCCGGCCTGTTTCGGTTGCCCCGGCATCAAGGACTTTGGCAATATTCGGATGATCCATCATGGCCAGGGCCTGGCGTTCGACCTCGAACCGAGCGATGACGGATTTGGTATCCATGCCCAATTTGATGATTTTCAGGGCGACTTTACGGCGGATAGGTGTTTCCTGCTCGGCCATATAAACCACAGCCATGCCGCCTTCGCCGATTTTTTCCAGCAGCTTATACCGTCCAATGACCGTGCCGGGACCTTCGGATAAGGGGGATTCGTCCAGGTTAATATCCACATCAAATCCAGGATTTTCGAGGAAATTAGCCGCTTCTTCATTGGCTTTGAGTAAGGCTTCGATATGGGATCTAAGGGAGGTGTCTCCATCGCATGCAGAATCCAGGTATTCAGATCGCTCGGACCCGACCTCTTTTTCAAGAGCAGCATGATAAATCACTTCAATATCTTTCAACTTAAATTCCAAAATCAACTCCTTTACAAGCTCCCCCACAATATAGTGCGAAATTCAGGCCGGAACAGACTCATGAAAAATAAAAAAAGTGAAAGAAAATTAAAATAGCCTTCTCAGCCGTTTTTCTTGATACGCTGGAAAAGCCAGGCACGCGTAAAAGACCAGTGTCGAATCGCCGTAGCGCGGGAAATTCCCAGCACTTCCGCTGCCTGATCGATGCTTAAGCCCGCAAAGTAGCGAAGTTTTACCAGATCGGCTTTCGTGGAGTCTTCGACAGCAAGCTTCTGAAGTGCTTCGTCCAGGGCAATAAGTTCGTCGGGACTCTCTTCGACAGTTATTGCCGCATTGTCGAGATCGATCCGCTTCTGGTCGCCACCATACTTAAGGGTCTTTTTACGACGGGCATTTTCGATAAGAATCCGCCGCATGGCTTCGGCCGCAGACATGAAGAAATGATTCCGGCTGTTCCAATTCCGGCATTCCGCCTCCACTAAACGGATATAAGCTTCGTGGACCAGGGCAGTCGCCTGGAGCGTCTGGCCGGGCGGTTCCAGAGACAGCTTCTGTGCTGCCAGAAGACGCAACTCCTCATATATTAACGGAAGCAGCTCTTCCGTAGCGCGGGCGTCACCTTGCTCGATCGCGTTCAAAATACGTGTGACATCGCTCATATTTCTTTTCATGAACAGATGGCTTCCATCTGGAGTCCATGCCGGCCGGCGGCAAATTTCCGCTGAGCGGTTAGGCCTGCCTGCATAGACCTGTGGAAGTCACGATTTATTTCCAGCGACAAGAGAATTCTATCAAAACCAGGCGGCTTTTGGTAGTATTTTATACGCAAGGATTATTCATACTGATCGCAGTGTAAGCAGCAGCCTGCGAAAATGAAAAGGAGACGAATATGAGAAAAGCAAAGTCAATCCTGTCAGTTATCTTGTTGATGGCCTTTGGACTGATACTGGTATCTTCGGCATTTACCCAAGAAAACACTTCCAGCATGAACGGCCCTCGTACAGAGACAAAGCAGCAACGAGATGACCGGATGCAGTGGTGGAGAGAAAGCCGCTTCGGCATGTTCGTCCACTGGGGCCTCTATTCGGGCCTTGCAGGGACGTGGAAAGGCAAGCCTGTAGGCAATCGAGGCGGCATGGAATGGATCCAGCAGCGAGTCGGCGCCGACACCTGGGAATATGCCCATGAGGCGGTTCCGTTCTTTCGCCCAAAAGAAGGTTTCGCCCGCGAGTGGGCAAAACTCGCCCGTCAGGCCGGATGCCGGTACGTGGTCTTTACTTCCAAGCACCATGAAGGCTTTTGCCTGTTCAACTCTCAGTACACCAACTACGATGCTTATGACCTTCTCGGCCGTGATCTCTGCCGTGAAATTGTGGATGCTGTCCGCGGCGAGGGTTTGAAAGTCGGCTTCTATCACTCCGTCATCGACTGGCATCATACCCAGTACGACTATTTCAAAGCAGACCAGTTGCCCCACCCTCTCAAGGGCAAGCCGTCGCCGAACGGCCCTCGCAATCATGATATATACGTCGATTATCTTCATCACCAGGCAAGAGAGCTTTTTTCGAACTACGGCCCCGTTGATATCATCTGGTGGGATTACTCGAAAAAGGGCAACGAGGGACCGTTTTGGCGGGCCGATGAGCTAATGGCAATGGCGCGCCGTCTCCAGCCGGCGATTATCTCGAACAACCGCCTCTATCACATTCCGAACATTGAGAAAGACGATTCCGTCGATCGCCTCAGAAAATGGAAGCCGGAGCAGGGCGATTTCACCACGCCCGAACAGACCATTCCCTCCACCGGAATTCCCGGCGTCGATTGGGAGGTCTGCATGACGATGAACACGACATGGGGTTACTCTGAACACGACCATGCCTGGAAATCGCCTGAAACACTTATCCGCAATCTTGTTGATATTGTCTCTAAGGGTGGCAACTACCTTCTAAATATTGGCCCGAAAGGAGACGGCTCGATTCCCCAGGAGAGCATAGATTCCATGCGAGCTATTGGCCGATGGATGGACACGAATGGCCAGGCTATTTATGGCACGACGGCCAGCCCTTTCGAGCGGCCCGGCTGGGGCAGATTTACTAAAAAGCCCGGCAAGCTTTACGCCCATGTATTTCAATGGCCAAAGAACGGCACTCTCGAATTACCTGTCGGCAGCCTGAATGTCACACGTGCTTATTTACTTGCCGATGCTGATAAAACATCCCTGAAAATCGAAAAACATTCAGACGCTCTGGTAATTCATGTCCCGAGGCAAGCTCCCGACGAAATTGTCTCAGTCGTTGCAATCGAGTGTCAGGAATAAATATGTGATTATAAAATTTGAAAGACTAAGAACATGAAAGTCACGAAAGACCGGATTAACTGCCTGCTGGCTTTTGGTATTGTCTGCCTTGGATTCTTCACAGGGCAAACGATTGCGGCAACTATTAACGTCCTCGATTATGGTGCAATCAGTGACGCAAATACGCTGAATACCGACGCTTTTCAGAAAGCAGTCACAGCATGTGTTGAGCAGAAAGGCGGCACAATTCTCATCCCGGCGGGAATTTATCGCACCGGCCCAATCGAGCTTCAAAGCAACATTACACTCCGGCTCGAAACCGGCACAGTAATTCTGGGCAGCGAACTTGTCGCCGACTACCAGGTGGACGGCAGAAGACGCCCTCTCGTCTGGGCACAGAACGCCGCAAATATGATGATTTGCGGCCGGGGCATTATTGACGGACGTGGTGACACTTTTATGCACCTCGACCAGCCGCGAACCGCCGCAAACGATTTCGAACGCCGCTTCACGCGCCAGGGCGAGGAGTTCATGTCGGAAAAGTTCGGAACCTCCGACGGCCCGGTGACCTATGGCCCGCGACCGGGCCGCCTCATTGCATTCTATAATTGCAGGGATGTGACAATGCGGGATGTAGTACTCAAAGATGCTCCCTGCTGGACATTAAACTTCGCCGATTGCGAAAACGTAGATATTGACGGCGTAAAGGTGATAAATAATCCCGTCATTCCCAACAACGACGGTTTTCACTTCGAGACTTGCCGGAACGTACATATCGCCAACTGTGAGCTGCTCTGCGGCGACGATGCGATTTGTGTTACCAGCGTAAACAGTCGCAATCCCGGCTTCTGTGAAAACGTCACGGTATCCAACTGCACGATGTCTTCGCGCTCAGCCGGTGTCCGTCTCGGCTACGGCATGAACACCGTGCGAAACTGCGTTTTCGAGAACCTGGTGATTCGTGACTCGAACCGTGGAATCGGGCTATTTGTCCGCCAGGAAGGGTCAATCGAGAACATACTGTTCAACAATATTGTCATTCAGACCCGGCTGCACACCGGGCACTGGTGGGGCAAAGGCGAGCCGATCCACATCTCGGTCCTGCCGGAGCGGGAATCGAGCACAAAGTTGGGCCGGGTCAGGAATGTCACTTTTTCGAACATATTGGCCGACAGCGAAAGCGGTGCTGTAATCTGGGCACAGGAACCGGGCCGGATCGAGGAGGTTATTTTTAATCAGTTACGCCTGAACGTCCACAAAGGCCCCCTCAGCACTTCCTACGGCGGTAATATCGACCTGAGACCGGTATACGATTTGAAATGGGCAATCTTCCGGCATGAGTTGGCCGGGATATTCTGCCACGGAGCAGACGGACTAACTTTACGCCAGATTGACATACGCTGGGACGCCACAGCACCGGAGTATTATACCAGCGCCCTTTGGTGCGAGAATACCAGCCGTGTGGTAATCGATGGCTTTTGCGGACGTCAGCCCGATACAGAAGAGGCACATGCGGCGATTATACTTGATTCGGTCCGCGGGGCCATCGTCCGCAATTCGCAGGCGGCTGAGGGCACGACGACTTTCCTGATGCATCGCGACCTGACCAAAGCAGGCTTATTCGGGAACAACGATGTCACGATGGCCGAGACGGCTATCGATCCACTGCCCTCGCCGTTCGCTTCATCTGCGGATGATAAATAGATATTCAACATTAAGGCAATCTTTAGATTCGGAAAGGACATGAAAATGAGCACACGATTAATGCGAGCAATTGCCCTTATATTAATTTCAACTATTCTCCTTCCGGCCGTTTCGACCTCAGCCACGGACGTCGTTGTCGATGGCGCCCGGCGGTATCAGACCATCGAAGGTTTTGGCACGTGCCTGATTGCATGGACAGGCAGGTTCCGCGAGCTTTATCGTACGGAGGAGTTCCAGAAGATTTACGTAGAGGGCGTCGGATTTAATATGCTCCGTGTAAATATGTGGGGCCCGACCTTCGAGAAACCTACGGAAGATTTCAGGCAAATTCGCTGCGAGGATTTCGACATGGAAGCCAACGGCGGCCGGCCACAGATATTCGTGGACTTCGGCCGGGAAAACTCAAGCTCAATCCCAATATCAAGATAATCGGAACGGTCTGGAGCCCGCCTTCATGGATGAAGATGAATAAATCCATCACGGACAAAAAGTCCGGCGCGATTCGGGCCGGAGGCTACGGTGAGATTACAAACAGGGTCGATCCGAAATACTACAGGCACTTCTGTAAGTGGATGGTCGAATATGTGAAACTTCACGACAAATTGGGCGTGCCTTTTTACGCCGTAAGTCCCGGCAACGAAGTCCAGTTTACACAATCATTCGAAAGCTGCGTATGGGACGGCAGGGACTATGCCAACATTATCATCATGCTCCGCGAGATGCTGAACGCCGAAGGTTATGGACACGTGAAAACCTTCGGGCCCGAAACGATGACCAGCCACCTGTACGAAGGCGGCACCGGTTCATACATCAAGGCCATTAAGAATAATCCAAAAGCTTTGGAAGCACTCGACGTCTTTGCCACTCATGGTTATGAGGATGGAGTCAAAGCGGAAATGTCGGCCACTTCCTCACGCCGGTTCTGGGACCTGATCAAAGATACCGGCAAGCCTTTCTGGATAACCGAGGGCGGTACAGGCGGCCATGACTGGCCGGAGCCTATTCAAAAGGGCATCGGCAACACCCTTCACAATGCGCTCGTGGCCGGCAACTGTTCGGCCTTCGTGCCCTGGCAGATTACCGAAAACCGCAAGAGCACTCACGGCATCATGTTAATGAGCGAGTACACGCCGAAGACCTACACGGCCATGCACTACAGCAGGTTCATCAAAACCGGCGCTGTTCGCATCGACGCTCAGCCCGGTTTCGGCGACGTCCAGGTCGGCGCTTTTCTGCATCCGGACAGCGGAGAGCTGGCCATCATAGCCATTAATCCCACCGATAAGGAGCAGGCCCTGAATATGACCTTCAATAATCTCCAGGTCCCGGCCTCACTGAGGGCTTATCGCACTTCGGCAACCGAGAACCTGAAGGAAGGTGGCGAATTGACAGTCGACGACAATAAAGCCGCCTTCCGGATGACACCTCAGAGCATTGTAACTTTCTCAGGAAAAACTACCAAATGAATATCCATTTTCGAGCGTCAATTTTCTTATTAGCGTGGATCTTTAGTGTGTCTGCTGATGCAAGTCCGGCAGCAGGAATAACCGATTCGCCGTTTGTTCAGGAATACCATGAGCCATACCCCATCGGCGGGGAGGCTGAGCAAAATGATGTACGAGCGATTGCGGTAGATGGCGCCGGCGATGTATGGGCCGGCACCAAAGCAGGCGTGTTTCTATTAGACAACGATAAAAAACAATGGGCCGAACTTATGGGTAAGGCGGACGCCGGCCCGGTGTACGACATTGTCGTCGATCGTGCCGGGACAGTTTGGATTGGTGCCTGGAATGGTATGTACTTGTCGGCGCCGAACGGCCTGCAAAGAATAAAACAGATCGATTGCCCGATTGCAGCATTATGTGTCACCGAAAATGAAATTGTCGGATTGGGCGGTGCCGGCATTTGGAGCGTCACAAACGACACTTGTACTTATAAAGAGATGCCGTACTCGAAACATTTCCGTGCTGCGTTAGCCGATAAAAACGGCGGATTGTGGATTGCTACAGGGATGGGTTTGTATCATCATTCAGATACGGATTATAAATTGTATCAGACAGAATCGGAACTGCTCGGCCCGGATTTGCACGATATCGCTTATGCTCGCGACGACAGCCTGTGGATCGGCGGGCTTGGGGGCATTACCGTCTATAAGGGTGATAATCACGTTCGCAGCTTCACTCCCGCGGAAGGTCTGCCCGGCATTTCTATACGATGCGTGGCGCAGGGGCCCGACGGCGATATGTGGGTCGGCACGGATCGTGGGATTGCACGGTATAATGGACGGGACTGGTCGGTCCGGCACAGCAAACGATGGCTTGTCGGCGACGAGGTGCGTGACATTGCGTTTGATTCACACGGGACTGCCTGGATTGCAACGGACAGGGGCGTCAGTGCGATTAAACACAAATCAATGACTCTTGCCGAAAAAGCGGATTATTTTCTTAATGTATGTCTCGCACGGCACGTGCGAGAGCCAGGACTGGTGGAAAAATGTTCGCTCAGCACCCCCGGCGATTTAAGCACATGGAAACCTCGGGACGATGACAACGATGGACAATATACCGGCATGTACCTTGCGAGCGAAAGCTTTCATTACGCCGTGACAAAAAAACGCCGGGCCAAGGCCAACGCAAAGAAAGCATTTGAAGCGCTGCGGTTTTTACAGACCGTCACGGAGACGCCCGGCTTTGTGGCACGTACGGTCATTCCGAGTTCATGGACGAATATGGCCGACCCGAACAGAAAAATATCCGACCGGCAATGGGCCGAGATGGTCGTTGACAATCCACGAGAAAAAAGAGTAGAAACACACTGGCATCCTTCCAGTGACGGCAAGTGGCTCTGGAAAGGCGATACGAGCAGCGACGAAATCACCGGGCACATGTTCGGCTATTTATTCTATTACGATTTGGTCGCTGATGACGGGGAACGGCAGCTTGTATCCAGACATATCCTTAATATCATGGACTACATAATCGACGGCGGCTATGTCTTAAAAGGCATCGACGGGACTCACACAAAATGGGGTGTTTGGTCCCCGGAAAAGCTCAACAATGACCCGGACTGGGCCCCGGAAAGAGGTATAAATTCCGTGGAAATCCTCTCGTTTCTAAAGCTGGCTTACCACGTCTCCGGCGATAATCGCTATCAGAATGAGTACCTCAAGCTGCTCTACGAGCATGATTACGCCGCCAATGTAAAACACGCCAAGACAACCAATCCCACGTGGCGAACGCACATCGACGACGAGCTGCTCGCTCTGGCCTGGCCGTGCCTGCTGATGTACGAAGATGACCCCAAGCTGATGCGTTTGTATCGTGAAAGCCTCGACCATTGGTACGCCGCAGTGAAAGCCGATTGCAGCCCGTTTTTCGAGTTCATCTACGGCGCCTGCTCCGGCCAGACGCCTCAATTGGAAATCTCTGTTGCCTCCCTGCGCGATGCTTCACTCGATCTTATACGCTGGACGGTCGATAACTCCCGCCGCGAAGACATCCGGATCGTGCGCACGCCCGAATGGGAAAATCTTCAGACGAACCGTTTACCGCCGCCCAGCGAACGCGGCGTCATCCGATGGGACGAAAATCCCTGGAGAGCGGTCCAGGGAGACGGCGGAAACACCGAAAGCGATGGAGTATGGTGGCTGCTGCCCTACTGGATGGGGCGTCATTACGGTTACATTCAGCCGCCGCAATAGAATGGGCACAAACCATATTACTTGAATTTTTGGAAAATCCTTGAAATAGAGGCCTTTAACACATATAATATAATTGCAATATTATCATAGGTTCTGGTAGAATTGCATAAAACCTTTGAGAAGCTTCAATGAGTTCGCCAGCAAGGATTTTTATGTGCAGCTTGTGAGCCGAGTTTATTGTTTCTTTAATAAAGCTGGAGGATCGTATTATGAGAAAGATCAGTGGATTTACCTTAATCGAGTTGCTTGTTGTCATCGCTGTCATCGCCCTTCTGTTGTCTATTCTTATGCCCGCCCTGAACAAAGCCAAAGACCTTGCCATGGGAGCGGCGTGTAAGGGTAACCTGAAGAATTATACCCTGGCCACAGCTATGTACTGCGACGACAACGACGGCAAGTTTGCCCAGGCCGAGAGATG
>CAZHBL010000202.1:0-8691 GCA_964530105.1 uncultured Pirellulales bacterium
GGAAAGTTAATCGTATAAATGAGTTAGAACTCTTTAATAATGTTAGACAGTAAAATTAGGGATTCCGACGTGTATAGCTGTGAATATCCCTGGGACCCCAAGAGCATCCCACCGGAGGGAAACAGGACGCCGGCAGAGGTATGCGATAAGATCTCGGGGACCTGGTTTTGGAACACGGCGGACGGACCTGAACATGTAAAAGATGCCCAGGAAATTATCAAAATGCTCAAGCTTTGCAGCGAACGAAATGCCAACTATCTACTCAATGTCCCCCCGGACAGGAATGGCCTGATCTCAGGCATACACCTGGAGCGCATACAGGAGGTTGCCGCGTTGTTAAACGCGTCCGTAACCGGAAAAGATAGGAAATAGTACGGGTCAAATGCTTTGGTCCGCAAGAGGCGGCTTAGACAAAAAGTCTTTTGCAGTCCGGCATAAAACTCCTTGATGAATTGGGCGGATGTTTGTATCCTTTCGAGCAGACAGCGGTTAAAGGCGGAATCAGGGCTCGCTTCATGTCGCAGAGCCGGTGTTCTTTTTGGCCTTATAGGGAATATAACAATCAATTGCCCGATGGCAGAAAGGAGTACCCGATGAAAACAATTAAAACATTCGGGATTGTACTCGGCTTAGTGCTGGCAATCGCAATAGTAACTTTTGCTGAGCCTTCATTAACAATCTACAACCAGGAATTTGCCGTAATAAGGGACCAGATCGAACTGTCTCTGAAGCAGGGGGAAAATGAGGTTACTGTTACGGACATCACAGCCCAGGCCGAGCCGGAGTCAGTAATTCTGCGTGACCCGGCGGGAAAGTATGCCCTTAGAATATTGGAGCAGAACTATCGTGCGGATCCCGTTTCGACTGAGCTGCTCCTGTCTTTGTACGAGGGCCAGGAGATCGACTTTATCACCGAGTCGGAGATGGTCCGCGGCAGGATTGTCCGAAGCGGAAGCGTGTTGCCGCCCTCGACTATCCGGGACATGGAAGAATTCTACAGAACGGTTGAATACTTGGACCGGCGTAAACCCCAGGAGCAGCCGATCATCGAAGTCAATGGTCGAATGCGTTTCGGTCTGCCCGGCGAGCCGCTCTTTCCTTCGCTCAAGGACGATACGATTCTAAAGCCGACGCTGCACTGGCTCATAGAATCAGAGCAAAAAGCCCGCTTCGACGCCGAGCTGTGCTATATCACCGGCGGCATGAGCTGGAAGGCGGATTACAATCTCATCTATCCGGAGAAAGGGGATGTAATGGACCTCATCGGGTGGGTCACGATGAATAACAAAAGCGGCAAGACATTCGAGAACGCCAAAATCAAATTGATGGCCGGCGACATCAGCAAGATCCGAAGAGAGGATCGGGCCATGTATTATATGGGTGGCATGGGTGGAGCCGCGCCGGCCATGGCACCCCCCGTCTCCGAAAAGACTTTTGATGAATACCATCTCTATACGCTTAACAGACGGACGACTCTGCGGGACAAGCAGACAAAGCAGGTTGAGTTTGTCAGGGCCGGAGCTGTAAAGTCGGTAAGTTTGTACGTCTATGACGGGGCCGACATCGATCCTCGACGTAGCTGGCCGTCGGAAAACGCACGCAACAGACCCGAATATGGAACTCAATCGAACACAAAAGTATGGGTCATGCGTGAATTTAAGAATTCTGAAGCCAACAGTCTTGGAATTCCGCTCCCGAAGGGACGGATAAGGTTCTACCGGCGTGATGATGACGGGCAGTTGGAGTTCACGGGAGAAAATACCATCGACCATACTCCTCGCGATGAAACAGTACGGGTTTATACGGGAAATGCCTTTGATCTGGTGGGTGAAAGACGGCAGGTTAATTTCAGGACCGACAATGTACGCCGAGTGGCGGATGAGTCTTTCGAGATCAAAGTGCGCAATCACAAAGAAAACCAGAGTGCGGAAATCAGAATCGTTGAGCATCTCTATCGAAAACGCAATTGGGAAATCACAAAAGCGAGCCACGATTACACCAAGACGGATAGTCAGGCCATAGAATTCCGTGTTGCCGTAGATCCGGACAAGGAGCAGGTTGTCACATACGAAGTGCATTACACATGGTAGCAGGGATTACAATTGACGCTGTCGCTCAATCGAACCGCCTGGCGGGAAATTATGAAAGCGAAATATAAGCATACGAATATAGTCGCCACCGATTGGCGGAAGCTGGCCGGATTTTATCAGCAGGTCTTTGGCTGCGAGCCTGTTCCGCCGGAGAGGGCCGCTGTCGGCGAGTGGGTCGAACGCTGTACGGGCGTTCCCGGCGCTGAAGTGCACGGCGTTCATCTGCGGCTGCCCGGCTATGGTGAAGATGGGCCCACGCTGGAGATATTTCAGTACAACCGGGCCGAGCAACGAGCGGAGACAGCAATCAATCGGCCTGGCTTAGCGCATCTTGCCTTCGAGGTTGACGACGTCGAAGCCGGCAGGGACGAGGTCATCGCGGCGGGCGGCAAGTGCGTTGGGGAGCTGGTAAACGTCGAGATTCCCAACGCCGGCACAATCACATTCATTTACATGACAGATCCTGAAGGGAATATTATCGAACTGCAGAAATGGGTCTAACCCTAACGGGCTAAGACGCCGAGATGCAATATGATAGACGCGACGGCGACTACTAAGAGCGAATTGATGCTCAGGAGAAGACACGAGGATGAACATCAGACAGAACATAAGACTCGGAATCATATTGTTTTCGTTCTTTCTTTTTCCCGCCACTTTTTATTACTTGTCCCCGTACCTGATAATCGAGGCAACAGCCAAAGGGATTATAAACGGCAGTTTTATCCTTTTTTCACTGATGTTCTTCAGCTCTCTGGTTCTCGGCAGAGGTTTCTGCGGATGGGTGTGCCCTGCCGGCGGCTGCCAGGAGGCGATACTTCTCGCAAGGACAAGGAAAGTTAAACGAGGGGATTTCATCAAATGGATTATTTGGGTACCCTGGATCAGTGCGATTGTGATAACCGCCATCAAGCGAGGTGGATACGGAGAAGTAGATTTATTTTACCAAACGAAATTCGGCTTTTCCATCGATAATGTCTATGCCCTGATTACTTATCTTGCCGTGCTGCTTTTGATTGTCATCCCGGCGTTTATCATCGGCAGGCGTTCCTTTTGTCATCATATCTGCTGGATGGCGCCTTTTATGATTCTCGGCAGAAAAATAGCGAATGTAATTAAACTGCCTTCGCTGAGGCTCGCTGCAAATCCTGAAGTATGCATCAACTGCCGAAGATGTACTGAAAACTGTCCTATGAGCCTTCCAGTCGAGGACATGGTCGGGCAAAGGCGGATGGAGAATGCTGAGTGCATCCTTTGCGGCGGATGTGTCGATTGCTGCAAACGCGGAGCTATAACATACAAATTCGGACAAATATAGAAAATTTGGGGAACAGAATGAAAAGACGAGAATTCATCACAACGACAGCGACGTCCATCGCCGGACTGATGCTTGGCCAGTCGGTATCGGCAAAAGATAGTACGAGACAACAGAACAGACCGAATATTCTTTTTATCATGACCGACCAACAGCAAGCCGGCATGATGAGCTGTACAGGCAACAAGTGGCTTAAAACTCCCGCAATGGACAGGCTTGCGGCTTCGGGCGTGCGATTCGAAAGGGCTTTTGCGAGCAATCCGGTTTGTGTGCCGAGCCGATTCAGTCTGCAGATCGGTCTTATGCCCAGCGCTATAGGAATGGGCCAGAACGAAGATTCCGAACAGGCAGCGGTGACAGAGGCTATGGTGCAGCAATCGCTCGGTCGGTTGTTCCATGAAGCGGACTATGAAACTGTTTACGGCGGCAAAGTCCACCTGCCAAGTAAGATGAAAGGTATAGCGAACCTTGGATATCGAAATCTTACGAGTAACAGACGGCAGGGCCTTGCAGATGTTTGCGCTGAATTTTTGAAAGGCCGGCATGAAAAACCATTTCTGCTGTTTGCCTCGTTTATCAATCCGCACGATATCTGCTATATGGCAATCAATGATTTCAACCGCTCGCAGCAAAAGGCCCCGATTAATAACGAGGATTCAAAGATCTGCGAAGCTGTGCTGGATCGCGTGCGAAAAGCGGGTGACATCGGCGATTTCGTTGAGAAGAACTGCCCTTCGCTACCGGCAAATCATGCCGTGCCGGACCGTGAGCCGGAGTGCATTACGCTCAACTACCTTAACGTCAGGCCGTTCCGGGCGTACATCCGCAAGAATTGGAGCGAGAACCAATGGCGGCTGCACCGCTGGGCATACTGCCGGTTGACCGAAATGGTCGATAAGGAAATCGGGATCGTGCTCGACGCCTTGCGGGAGGCGAGGCTGGAGAATAATACGCTGGTCGTCTTTACCAGCGACCACGGCGACATGGACTCGGCACATAAAATGGAACACAAATCCGTACTGTATGAAGAAGCTGTACGCATTCCGTTTATTATGAGCTATAAAGGCAGGATACCCGCGGGCGTTGTAGATGATACGCATCTGGTCTCCAACGGGCTGGATTTGCTTCCGACCCTTTGTGATTACGCCGGTATAAAAACGCCCGAAGGATTGCCCGGCAGAAGTTTGCGGCCCTTGGCGGAGGGAAAGGATGCTGAACAATGGCGGGATTTCGTTGTCACAGAAAGCCAGGACGGCAGGATGGTGCGAACAAAACGATTCAAGTATTGTATATATGATTCGGGCAGCCATCGCGAGCAGCTCATTGACATAGAGAATGACCCGAGTGAGATGGAAAATCTTACCGAGAATTACGTTTATAAGGATGTTCTAAAAGGACATCGGCGGCTTTTGCACGACTGGGTCGAAAAAACAGGCGATAAAATTGCTGCAAAGTACGTAATTGCCGGGTAATGAAAATTCGCTGTAAGGAGCATAATTATGGCTTTTACATTACAATTAGGAGAACAGGCGCCGGATTTCAAACTACCCGCTACGGACGACAAGACATACGAACTGTCCGATTTCGACGGTGCCGATGTATTGGTGATCTTTTTCACCTGCAACCATTGCCCTTATGTAATCGGTTCCGACGAGGTCACCCGAAAGACGGTGGAAAAATTCGCTCCCCAGGGCGTAAAATTCGTCGGCATCAACTCCAACAGCAAAAACACCTACGCGGAAGACGATTTCGAGCATATGGTTGCACGGATGAAACAGCGCAAATTCCCATGGCTCTATCTTTATGACGAGTCTCAGGCGGTTGCCAGGGCGTATGGCGCGTTGCGAACGCCGCACTTTTTCGTATTCGACAAAGACCGCAGGCTCATTTACACCGGCCGGGGCGTGGATAATCCTCGTGATGCGAGCAAGATAACGGTCAACGATCTTGAAAGAGCGCTCGAAGAACATCTTGCCGGCAAGCCTGTGTCCGTTCCACTGACAAATCCCATAGGCTGCAACGTCAAATGGGACGGTAAGGACCCGCACTGGATGCCGGTTGAAGCATGTGATTTGGTCTGAGAATGATTAGTGCGATTAATCGCGATCTGCCTTGCTTGTGTTATTTTTCCAATATACTGTGTTCTTCTATCAGGTTTTCTATTATTTTGTCAAATTCCGGATTACGAAGGTATCCCTCATCGTAATACCATAATCCGGGAAGAAGCTCTCTGTCACCATACTTGAAATTACGCTCCGGTTCTTTGTAATCTTCCGGGTAGATATTCACTCCAAAATGGCTCATTTCCCTTTTAATATGGTCCCAGCCCCCGTGCATCTCTACTGTCAGACAGCCGTCATAACTTATAAGACAGACATATGGTTTAAGGTCCCGGATGGCTTGCGGAATCTGTATTTCTTTTGGTAGAACGAATTTGAGGGTATCGAGATGTCTGATTTCATCGGGCGGGGGATTCAGGCGCAGGCGGTCTTTGGGGATCTGGCTCAGGATTTCTCTGCCAGCCTTCAACAACGCTTGATGATCCGTATCGCATAGCAGCAGCACACGACGGAGATGTGCTTGATGATGTATATCATTTACTACCTTTTTCATATAAATAAAAGCTAAACGCCGATTCCAGCGTTGCACATAGCCATTCGGCCAGAAAACAAAGCCGGCTATCAAGGCAAGAACTACTACGGCAACAGTGATTCCGAGAACCTTTTTCTTTCTTGCTTTCATTTTGTAATACCTTCCAATGAAGACTTCCACGTTCTGAACTTTTAGCATTGAAAATATTATACGTATTGAGCTTTGCTGCACGTGCTGGTCTATTCATCAAAAAGAAAATTTCGCTCGCCTGGCTCTGCCTCAGGTATAATTTGACATAGTAACTTCACAATTATTTCTGTCAAGTGACTTATCAATTGCGGATTTAATTAAAATAATGCAGCTATAATTACCAGGCATGAGGCATGTAACTTTCGAACCGCCTGATGTATTGCCAATCGTCTCTATACTCGTGGCAGAGGCCCCAGCGCATAGCTTCAAGCGGACTTTTGTCTGTATCTAATGAGCGAACTAAGCCAACCGCTTGAGGGCCCCATTTAATGTGGGATTTGATTTCGAAGTTGACGCCGTCCTCGGCGAATTGCATGGTGTTTCTTTCGGGACCGTCGGTTATTAGCATGGCTGCAATGCCGCCCCGATAGGGCCAGATGCATAGTTCGTGGCCGCTGTTTGTAATGGGATTGTACGGCGATTTGACGTAGGGGCCTTCCGGCTTGTCGGCAATAGCAACGCCCCATTTTATCTCTCGTCCGCCGAATGTGATGCGCTCGCCCATGCGCTCGCCTTTGTAGTAGAGGTAAAACTTGTTTTTATAATACATCAATGTGGGATCGTGCACTTTGTGACTGTCAAAATCGCCCTGTTTTTTCACTTTGAAGCGATTGTCCTCATCTCCCAGCCATTGCCCGTTATCGGCTGGTTTAAGAATAGGTGCATCTAATTTTTTCCAGGGCCCATCCGGTGAATCAGCAATGGCCATACCGACATTATTTTTTACACGGTTGAGATAAGGCGCTTTGACCACCTGATAAACAAGATAATATTTTCCATTGTGTGCTAATATTTCGGGAGTAAATACCGCTCGGTCGTCATAAGCCCCTTGCGGCCCTCTTCCGACGGCAAGTCCCTGCTCTCTCCAATCCCATCCATCTTTCGACGTGGCGTACCAAACCTCAGTCAAATCCCAAGGAAAGACTTTTTTCGAAGGATCGCCTGTGCCGAAACCGTATGCTTTCCCTTCGCCTTTGGTGTACCAGACATAATAGGTGTCATCCACAAGAATAACCGCACTCGGATCTCTGCGAATTACACCTTCTTCATATTGGAAATCACCTTTGAGATCATGCATTCTAAAACCGCAAAACCACTCGGTGCCCTGGTCGTAATTTCTTTCTATTGCACGCTTCGATGCCGCGCTTAGCTTACCTCCGATTGGAATAGCATTATTCTCATAAATTTCTTCTTTGGTTTTTGGGGCTGAAGAAGGCGATTCGCATCCTGCTATACCGATAATAAGACAAGACAGCAAGCAGCAAGTAATGTGTTTCATTTTGTGTAAAACCATTAATTATAGAACTTTCATTTATCGAATAGATAATCTTATCCAGTAATCCCTGGTCATCAAAATAATTTTTACTGTTATTGTCCCGATACTGCCGAAAATATATTCAAGAAGATGGTTTTGACGATGAGAAATAATCCGGTCTCCGACAGTGTTGCGATGATTATCGTTCTTTTGATGGCTATCGGTACGGTCTTTGTATTCTCGGCCAGCGCTAACGTTGGTCAGGAGATAGACTTGCAGAGGTTCTACGAATACGCCAGCCTTCGGCAGATCCTGTTTTTTCCATTGGCGTGCCTGATTATGTACTTCTTCGCTTGCTTTAACTATCGCCGGCTGAGCTTAGACAAGGGCTGGCTGCGAAATCCGACTGTCTATCTGCTGGCCCTGAGCATTGTGCTGCTGGCACTCGTATTGTCACAGAAATTTTTCCCGGTATTGCCATGGCTTGTTCCATCGATAAACAACCATTACCGCTGGCTGAAAATACCGCTCGGTCCTATATCCGTAAGTTTCCAGCCCTCCGAGCTGGCAAAATGGTCGGTCATTTTCTTCCTTGCGGCGGTATGCGCTAAGTACCGGTACGGCACCAGGCTATACTGGCGGGGATTTGTGCCGATCTGCCTGGTAATTGGAGTAGTCGTGGCACTTGTTATCGTCGAAGACTTCGGTACGGCGGCGTTTATCGCTCTTTTGTCCTTTTTGATGTTAATAATAGCGGGCGTTAAATGGTGGCATATTCTGACTCCCCTGCCGTTCGGTGCCGCGGCCTTTTCCTTGATGCTGATCAGCTCGCCCAGCCGAATGCGGCGAATTGGCGCTTTTTTCGATCCCGAGAAGTGGACTAATTCGGCCGGCTATCAGGCAAGCCAGTCGCTGATTGCCCTGGGTTCCGGTGGACTGTGGGGCAAAGGATTAGGCAAGGGAATCTGCAAATACGGGCATCTGCCGGAGGATACGACAGATTTCATTTTCGCGATTATCGGCGAAGAACTCGGCTTCGTCGGAAATGCGGCGGTAATCTTACTGTTTATGATGTTAGTCGGGCTGGGAATCCTTACTGTGATTCGCTGCCGGGACCGCTTCGGCCGGCTTCTGGCCGGCGGGATTGTTCTGGCGATTGCAATTCAGGCGGCGCTCAATATCGGTGTCGTGAC
>CAZHBL010000203.1:0-8686 GCA_964530105.1 uncultured Pirellulales bacterium
TGTGGCGCAAGAACGAATTACAATTGGTATGACATCTTCCAAAAATCCTCCTCATGCGGGACATATCTGGGGACAGCATACCTATTAATCTTCGTTTATTCCGGGAAAAGGCAAAAGATAGTCCTTGGGACTCCTTACGGAGAATTGAGAATACAGAAGACCTTGTCATAGCTAAGCCATAAATTTATTATTTATGATTTACCCCGTGAGATGGCGGCTTTGCCTATCTCATGGGGTGAACTATTTATTATTTCTTTCTTGGTGGTTCTCAGTGTTCTTCGTGGTGAATCCAAAACCGTGTCCGTTCGTTTATTCGTGGTTAAATTAAATCTGCGTAATCGGCGAAACTTGTGTCACTTGTGCCATAGGTATAGGTATCTGCGGCTGGGCTATTGTTTAAAATTCAAAACTGCAAGGCGCATTAAAACCCTAAGTTTCCATCTCGGCTATAAATTCTCTGGCTATATAATTTAAATGCTATTCTGATTTGCGATTAATTCTTTCTATTGTTTGGGCCCATTTGTGTGTATCGATATCACTCCATGAACTTACACTCGGCATCCAAAAATTAGTCCACCATTTCATTAGGAAGCGTAACGCTTTCATATTTCACCCCCCATTTCGAATTTCTGATCTTATTCCTGTGTGACATTATTATACCACAATTATTCATCCGAATCCAGTAGAAAGGCTGATTCATAATTACTTTACAGTGGCCATGGAGGGTTATGACTCATAGAGGAACTCCTTATCGGGCTAACGATTAAGAATTTTTCCAGTTGCCGTTCGGGAAAGCCGCGGCCCTTGGCATTTACTATTTTCGATGGCTGAGCCATAAATTTACTATTGATTATTTTTTTCCGCGTAATCCGCGAAACTTGTGCCTTAGGTATCCGCGGTTGGGCTATTCTTTGAAATTCAAAACTGCAAATTTGCCGTGGTATGCCTTTGCGGCGGAAACTTGCCCATCCTGCTTACTGCCGGAATTCCGACAATAATTGCATAAGTTGCGGTTCTCTGGTAGCATTATTAGCGGTGCCTGTTCCGGGTTGCCGGGATGGGTGAAATGGAAATCCGAATTTATGCTTTTTATCATGAGAGGCTTGAAAATGAAAACCGCTGCACTAACAAATAAATCGTCATATACCCTGATGTTATTATGCTGCTTTGCTTTTATGCTCTTGTTAACGCCAGCTTCGGTAAGCGCTATAGAGCTGCCCAAGACGGCCAAGCTCGTCCCGCCCGAGACCATTCTGCTCGCGGACATCAATAATTTTAACCAGCTTTGGGCGCAGTTCGAAAAAACCAATTTTTACCAGCTCTACAAAGACCCGGCCATGGCGCCTTTTATCGATAATTTCAAAACCAAATGGCGGGAAAAAAAGCAGGAATCGGAAAGAGAATATCTCAGGACAATCGCCGACGCCGGCGTTTTGCCCCAGGGCCGGCTCGCGGTCGCCCTGGTATATGACCAGCAGGTAAAAGACGTCAACGAGCTGCCGGTCCTGGTTGTGGCCCAGTGGGGCGACAAAATCGACAAAGTCAAAGAAACGATCAACGAGATCGTCCGCAAAGCCGTCGAAGACGGCGCCCGCCGGCAAACCGAGGACTATCGCGGCGTCGAAATCCTAACCATCGAGAAGAATCCTCCCGAGGCGCTGAGCTATTGTTTTATCGACGACTGCCTTATTGGCTCTACGAGTCCGAACGTGCTGAAATTCGTCATCGCGCAGGTCAAAGGCGCTGGCAGCACAACCCTCGCCGATGACCGGGATTATAACGCCACCGGAAAAGCGGTTGACCCGGCCAACGCCGGCAGGATCGATATCTATGTCAACATAAAACAGGTCATCAAGATAGAGCTTGCCGAAGATGCCGCCGGCAGGGCCAGGGCCCTCATCGACAACCTGGGCCTGAATAACGTGACATCGTTCGGCGGCAGCGTCGAGCCGGCCGGCGGGCCGGGGGGCTCTTCTTTCGCAAAGGCGATCCTGAAAATAGACGGAGCCAAAGAAGGGATTTGCAAGATGCTCGAAGTCGAATCCGTACCGCTTCGAATGCCGCGATTTATCGCCGACTCGGCGTGTTCGGTCTCCGTTGTGAATTTGAATATCAGGAAAGCTTTCGACGAGCTTACCAACATTCTTACGCGCTTCTCGCCTCAAATGGCATCGATCATGTACATGCCGATTTTGCCGCCCGGTCCGCAGGGCGAGCCGGCACTCCAGTTGAAAGCCGACATCATCGACCATCTCGGCTCGCAGATTATTCTCGCCCAGAGCATCGACAAGCCCCAGCCGGACGGCGGCGCCCGCTCGGCGGAAAAACAACCTTCTCCCACGACGCAATCGATAATTGCAGTGGCAATAGAAAATCGAAATGCACTTGAAAAATCCCTGTCACTCATTCACAGCAAAATGATAGCGCCGAACAATCCCGAAGCCAGGCGGGAGCTTCTCGGCCATACGATTTATTCCGTCGACCTCTCGGGCTTCTTTCCCGGTTTCGGCCCTAATCCAAGGGCACCAATGCAGGCGCCTGCCGGTCCCGGCACACCAAAAATGCCGCTGTCGGCATTTACCGTCACCGACACGCATCTGATTTTCGCAAGCCAGGACGCCGTCGAGCATGCCATTCGCATGTTGGGCGGCAGCCAGGCCGAATCGATAGGCTCGGCAAAGTGGTTCAATAAAGCCAAGTCGAACATTCCTTCGGCCGTGGGACTGGCCGGACTGCAGAACAATGCCGTCTCCGGCGAATACTTCTGGTCCATGATGCGCCAATCGAAAAAGCCGGACGATACTGACGGCGACGACAAACAAAACCAGATCAGCGTTGGAATTACTTCCGGCTCGCTCTTCCCGCAGGTGATGTTCACACAGGGCGAAGGCTTGCTCGATTTCAGTCTTCTGCCGGAATTCGACGCCGTGAAGAAATACTTCGGCGTCTCCGCTTTTTACGGCATCAGCAGGCAGGACGGCTTCTTCTTCGAATTCAAGTACCTCAGCCCGGAGGCCTCCGAATAACCCAAATCATCCCCCCAAAAAGCGATGGTGATTCGATTTACGATACCTGCTTTTGCGGGCACAAGTTTACTATTGATTATTTGATATTTCTCAGTGTGCTCTGTGCCCTCTGTGGCTGGTAAAATAGGCAAAATACAGGCAAAAAATCGACCAAATGCGCAGGTAGCGCCGAACAAAAATAAAAAATCTTAAAAATTTTTTTATTTCCTTCCCAGCAAGCACTTACAGCAAAAACCTCGCCTACAATTTTGTAGATTTTCGCATCAAACGCGCATACCCGTCCAATTATAGGGGGCGGCTTTTTTGCCTCCGGCGAAAAAGCAAGTAAAAATGGAAAAGGCAAAACCGTATTTGTCATTCCCACGTAGGCGGGAATCCATTGTTTAGCTCTGGATCCCTGCTTCCGCAGGGATGACAGCACGCATCGGGTATTAATCCACTGCAACCGTGGAGGGGTGTATTACATTCAACTTTTCCATCACGATTCCGGACAGGTTTTTATGGTCTTTCGTTGCCCTGGTGCTGTTATACCGCCGGGCGCGCTACGGCTACGCTTTCCGCCGGATACCGCTGACACAGGGAAAGTACGCCATCGTCGATCCGGAAGATTTCGAGCGACTAAGCAAGCACAAATGGCACGCCAATAAAGCCAAAAACACTTATTATGCCGTCCGCAGGGTCCATGTTGGTTTTAACAAGTGGAAGCATATCAAGATGCACCGCGAGGTTCTCGACCCGCCCGGCCATCTTTTCGTCGATCATATCAACCATAACGGCCTCGATAATCGCATAGCGAACCTGCGAGCAGCCACACCCATGCAAAACGCATACAACAGGATACACTTCAGAAAGAATCCTTCCTCAAAATATAAAGGAGTGAGCTTCAAGAAACGAACAAAGAAATGGGAAGTCCAGATACACTATGACGGCAAGAGCAAGTTCATCGGATCCTTCGACAACGAAATCGAAGCCGCAAAAGCATACGACAAAGCAGCAAAAATTCATCATGGTGAGTTTGCGGTATTAAACTTTAAGGAATAGTACCGGCAAAGCCGGTTTCAATCAGCGATATACTAAACCTGTCCTGAGTGTAATCGAAGGATACGAGCGGCGAGCGACGAATATACTATGGCGAATTCGCGGTTCTAAACTTTAAAAGAATAATTTAACCGCAGACGCCGTCCTGAACTCAGCCGAAGGATCAACGCTGATTGCGCAGACTTATGGTCGTATATCTTATGTTCTTAACGCCAATTATATAAATATGTGCCTATTTCTTTTCAAATCGAATATCGTCGAGATAGAATATTGCTCCATCAGGATTCGTATCCCAATTGGTCGCCCAGCAGAATCCACCTATGATATGTGACAGGTCAGCTTCGCGCAAGTCTATCTCATACTCCTTCCAGTTATTGGTCAGTTTTGCAGTCTTGCTTCTTGCATACTTCAAGCTGTCACCATACTTCTCGTTTATTCCGCCTACCTTGAATTCAATCCGGCAATCCTTCTCGGCCCTGGTCCAGAAAACCAGACGGTTGTACGAAGAGAGATCAAATCCGTTGCCCTTCCAGATTTCATCTGTTCCCCAGTTGTTGGGGGGCTCTTGCCAATAGACGCCAGCCCATTTAGCAGCTCCAGGATAAGGTGCGGTGCTGGGTCCTTTTCCCTTTGCATCATAGGTTACCTTGATGCAGGTTTGCCCCGAGTGTGGCTTGTTCTCACAGGTTTCATCAACATGTATGTCCCCCGTGTCGCCCATGAAGCCAGTCGGCTTGAAGTGATTATCCCGTGCGTCAATATCCAAGTAAACGTAGAACTCCCTTGCAGGAGGCAGAAGGCCCTTCGCGAACAGCTTCGGGATTCGATTTGATGTGAAAAGCCCCCAGTGCGGCTCGATCGGCAGATGGGTCTTCCAGGACTGGTCGAATGCTTCAAAGTAGACGAAGCGCACGACGGTTTGAGCCAACCCAGCATAGTATTGTTGCTGAGTTGTATCGGAGAGCTGACCTTTAGGGTCTCCGGCGGTCGGCAGCCCGACTTCCTTGAACATAACAAATCGTTTGCTCCGTCTCGTCAGGTCCTGATAGGCGGCCTTGGTCCATTGGACAGCGGTATCTGGGTCAAGTCGGCTATGGAAATAGGGATGTGCATTTGGGAAGATCCAATCTCCAATGCTCAGCAACTTCTCATCTGCATAATCGTCGATCTCCTCCGTGGTAGTTACGCACTTTCCAGTGGCTTTGCGAAGACCATCAATAGCTGTCGATAGTTCTTTGATGCTGTATCGCTTCGTCAGACCCTCATTCCCTACACAGTACCCCAAGACAATTGGATTTTTCGCGGCTGCAACGGCTATCGCCATTTCCCGCTGATTGTTCGGGTCCCAGATCCCCAGAATGAGCCCCTTGAAGCCCGTTTCCTGGGCGATCCGGGGGAATTCCCTGCCCATAATGCCGGTTGAGCCATATGTCACCAATCCTGTGAACTTCGCTTGGCGCAGGATTTCCAAGTCCCCACGTATTGCTTCCGGGGTTGCCTCAATCCTTTGATTTGGATTTCCAGACGGCGGCGTATATGCTACCCATCTGAGGTTCGTGAGTCTCTCTTGCCACTCTCGTGAATCCCTTTTCTCACCAGTGGCAATAGAGCACATGACCGCTGTGAGCACTAGTGTGAGGGGAGCAACCCTGCCGCCAAGGAAGGTCCAAGCTCTACTCAACCTAACTGTGGTCCTCATCTCTATTTCCTTTCATAGCTTATATTTCGTATTTCAATTGTGAATACCTTTTTCTCTTTCGGACTTATGCCTTCCTCGTCCAGTTCGACTCCATTTGCCGCCCAAGCGATAACCCAACCAAAACCACCCACTGTTCTTTTGAAATCATCAGCGACACGTCCTCTTTTGTGCAGATCTTCATTGAAGGATTGCCAAGTAGTCGTGAGCTTTTTAGTACCTAGGCTCGTGTGAGGAAGCGAGTCCGGATAAGGAGCGGGGATTCTTTCTCTGGCCAGTTCGTCCCATATCCATGTTATCCCCCCGATAACAAACTCGACATAAACTTCTCCCTCGACACTACGGGCTTCCCACCTGAGCACATCTGATACATTTCTCAGATCATATCCGCCTTTAGGGTCCGTTCCGAAATTCCCGCCGGGGTGCAGGTACATGACGCCGGCAAACTGGGCTGGTTTCTCGTTAAGCACGCCGTTGACGTATTTATAGTCCGATTCGTGTGGCGCTCTTCCAAGAGGCTCGTATGTGAACTGATCGGCATTTGGCATTCTCGCCGTAGGCCTTAAGTCACCGATATCACCCATGAGCCCTGAGGGATGGTAGTTTGCCATTACAAGAAAAGAGTTGCCATAGTAAGTGGGCTGCCTCTCAGACAAGCGAATCAGTTTATTCATACCCCCACTACTAAATGCGACAAGTACAATCGCAATCATTAGGAGTACCCAAGAGCGCCCCCGGATCACGATCATCAATTCTGTTGCCCTCGAAACGACTCCGCGTTTCTTAGGGCGTGTGTGTTTTCTGCTGTAGTCTCTGCATATGCTCCACATAGCGACGACCGCACATATCACCCCAGCGATGGCTCCCACTACCGAAGCAATGTCACCTATCGACGGCATAGCTTGAGTGACTGCAAAGACAAATGCTTGAAATACCATAGTACACCTCAAACAAGAACGAACTTATCAACCTATTAGCTATCGTCTGCACTTGGCTTCCACAAATCCTGCCCGTGCCAATATTTTCGTCATGCCACAGAATGTAGGCATCTCCGACGGACATCGCATCCCTTTTTCTGTCCTGAAAGGCAATAAACGTGTTGCGACTCTCTTATATAGTCCGCGAAGCGTGCAAGTTCTTATTCCAACATTTTGAGTCGATCAAGGGCTCCTTCGGAGAGGGACCAGAACCAACCTTGGGTGTCCCAGCAGCGCGCATATGTGTACTTGGCGGTCGCCTTATACGCTTTCACGGCCTGTTCCTTCTGGCCTTCGGCCTCGAGAGACCTGCCTTTTATGTACAAACACGTGGCTACATCATTCAGGAGACCACGTGCGAATATGACTTGTTTCTCTTTATTTGAGACTGGCCCTACGAGCGGCAAAGGCGTCTTCTTGGCCACGAGTTCTTCCTGCTCTCTCATTGCACTGCCGAGGAACTCGTTGATACACTTGTCCGCTGACTCGATTGCAGCTTTGTAGTCTCTCCTGTTATACGCCTCCCACGCTTGATTCGTAAGTACCGTATTCAAACCTTCAATCGTAGCCTGCACTGATGCCGTATCGTTTTTCTGTGTTGGTATGGTGTTGTAAGTCTGCTGTTGCTCGGTTTGTTCACTAGTCCCATTACATGAAAGGCCAAGCATCAACAGGCACAACAAGAGTACTATCCCAGGTATTGTACGTTTCATAATCAATTCCTTTCACAATGAGCATATTCTTAATAATTTTTTCTAAACATTAACAATTCGTCACTATGCTGCTGGGTGTCATCGAAACCATTCGCCTATGCTGAGATTGATTCCCACACGGAAATCATAGTCCGGCACTGAAGATGGTGCTGAATCGTGATAGTAGGCCACTACGCCAAGGTACTCTGCATAGACGACGAATCGTGTCAGCCAGTTTGATTCATCCTTTTTCTCATAGAGCAAAGGCGCAAATCGAATGCCTCCGCCAAGCAACAGTCTATTCTCCCAATAGTATTCTCCGTTTTCAGTTAGGGAACTCTCCATCGCCAAGTAAGGTGTTAAGGTTGATGCGATTCCAGCGTTAGGCTCTCTGAAACCAAGACGGACGGCGTTGCCGAGAATCAAGGTATTGTAATCCTTGTCGAATTCATTTGCCGACTGCCAAAATAAGCCCGACCATACTTCCGCCCACCACGGCATGAACGTATTGTTGACGTATATTGCTTTCCAATAGTCTGCACCGGCTCGAACCTGTTCGTCAGGACGCCAGACATTTTCCGAGCCCCAATAGTCCATTCTGTTATTTTCAGCAAAAAGCCTCAAAGGCCCTAATATTTCAGCCGCTTTTTTGTTTTCTTTTATGAAGTCGGCGGAACTGAAAGGATACGCATGAAAGCCAAAACCTGGATTAGCCAGCCAGGCATTCTCCCATGCCTCTGAGTGGTCGCTTGTCAATCCTGCAAAGCGAATATATGGGCCCCATGAGAAACCTTTGCGACCTGGTGGTATCCAAAACTCAAGCCGGCTATCCCCCTGAGAGATAATAGTGTGGTGTCCGGACTCGTAGAAGTTAGTGTTGCGGTAGGCGGAATCAAGATTTGCGGAGACCGTTAGCCAATCTGTCAATTCCGAGTTTAGGCTGTCGCGAGGTGTTATATTATCTTGAGAATGCAGGTTCTTATTTGCACCGTCTGATATCGTCGACTGGGTCACACCTATGAACTGACCAAACCATTCACTCCAGTCTTGAGTTGACGCCAGACCTCTCGATGCTCCCCAGAGAATATAAATTACAATGAACAAGAATAATGATATGTTCGGGTGTCTGTTTGCTATCATTCGTTCGTACCTCACTTTCTGGGCTTAGCTGAGTCCACAAAGCCGAACTCGCCGGCCCATAATTAGCCCAACTTTCGCAGTTAGGGGGTGGAATCACGATTATTTAAAATTTTTCCC
>CAZHBL010000204.1:0-8680 GCA_964530105.1 uncultured Pirellulales bacterium
ATTGAAGAAAACATTCATCGCGAACCAGACCCAGTCCTCGGCGCCATCGACCTCACCGAGGAAAGCGACGCCGACCTCACCCAGGAAATGCCATGCCCGATTCGAGTGGCTCGCATATGGCCGCCACAGGTGACGCGGGCAAAGGTGCTGATACATCTCCTCACCGCGGACTTTCATTACCTGCCGGCAGGTATTTTTTTCATCTTTGCTCAGCAGGTCGTTTACGAACGTGTACGTGCGGGCGAAATAGTAATTATAAGGCATGCCAGCCTCATCGTTATAGCGGTAGCCTGTGCTGCCCTTGGGGTCCCACTTGGCACATTCGAGCAGGATTCGTTTGGCCTCGACGCCGTACTGCTCTTTGCCGCCAAGCAGCCGGGTAAACGCGAGTGTCGCGGCACTGTTCAAGGCCCGGATAGTGTACGTCCGGTTGCCCCACCATATCTCGCGCCAGGGATCGCTATTGCTGATGGTACCCTCCGGATACTTCGGCGGCTCTTCAGTCGCCGGCGGTCTGGACATAATCCTTTCACATTCTCTTATGAGCCGTTCGTACTTGGGCTTCATACTTCCCGACGCCAGCTCACGCAGCTTGCCGAGATTTTCCGGGCGCATGAACAGCCGCGGATGACTTTTCGGGATTCGAGCTATAAGTTCTTCACGAGCCGGCAGCGGCATCGCCGCGGCATCAGCGGCAATCGTAAAAGTTCTCGTCATGCTCCAGTTCGTATATTGTTCGTTCGGGTCTTTGCCGCGGTAACGCCATGTATATGTCCCCGGGTTGAAAGTGCGTGGCGGGCAATGCACGTTGAACTCGACACCACTCACTTGGTATTCGATTTTGTTAAACTCCGTGTCATGGGCGCACTGGATTTCCCACGTCAGGCCGGCCTGAGGTCGCCAGCTAAAGCTCGGTGGATTGACCTGCGAGACCGAACCTTCGGCGGGGCGGTAGCCCCATTCACCGGGCCCGGCGGGGCGCTCGTTAAGAGTGAGTTCCGCACCAAGAGCCGGCAACACACACAGCGACACGAAAAAAATGCCCGCTGCAAACAAGTTTATTAGATTTCTCGTAGTCAAATGACTAAGGGCTTTTCTTGTCAATTTCATATCTCAGCATCACCTCATAAAGTGAAAGTTGTATATCAAGAATCTGATCGAAGCTCACATGACAGCCGTCTTTAAGCCCGTGGGGACATTCGAACGTAAACGAACTTGCGCCGCTGATGTGGTACAGGGCACTCGTCAAATTGAATGGGCTGGGATTTTTGCCGCCTTCGGACTTAACCTCGAAAAGGCCCCCATGAGGTAATCCTCGCTCGGCGAGAATATTGTAGCACCGCTCTGCCAGCGAGCGAACATCCTGCTGGACTTCTACGGTGACATAAGCCGGGCGCAAAACGGCAGGTTTGTTTTCATGACTGTGAAGCGAAACGGCCAGGTCGGGCCCTTCGTCGGCGGCGACTTTTAAGATTGCCGGCGCTTCGGGCCCCATCGGGTCGAAGAATTCATCGTGCATAGGATTTATACCCTTGTCGTCGAAATAGCAGCCCAAGAATCTGACGTCGTCACCTGCCATTGGGTGCCGGCGTTTGCTCTGCGGCCAGCCGCAGAAAGTATCGTCGCTCCAGGTGCCCTGGCCCCAGAACCGCAGGTCGATACCTTCCATGCCGCAGAGGCTGCGAGGTTCGAAACGCGCGATGCCGTCGGGATTGCCTTCCGGTATAATCAGCAGCCGGCAACGCTCACCAAGAGCACGAAGCTCCGCCTGCTGTTTTCCCCTCAGGTCTTCTCCACCCTCCATTATGTTTATAAAGTTGACTAAGCCAGTCAGTCCTTCGACTTCCGCCCCATGCACGGGGCCTACGAAAAGGATTACGGGCTTTTTTCTCGCAGCCTTGTCCATATATGCGGCCGGCTCGGCGCCCCCGATAGCGGAATTGAAGTTGGCCTTGTGCCCGAGCTTTTCTTTCCTGCCGTAAGTAATCAGATGCATCGGCCTGCCGCCTGGAGATATTGCTATTGTACTGACCTTGCCTTTGGTGAGTTTTTCAAGACGACCCGACAAGCCGGTAACGTCGCCCACCCAGAAGTTGGGAATCTTGCGCTTGGGTATCCTCTGCACGGCCTGTTCATAAGTCATCGTCGTGACCTCAGCAGCGTACGCAACAACCGAACTCAGCATGAACACCATAGCTACAAAAAGAATTATAACCACAGAGCTATCAAGCCAACGTGTCTTTCCTGCCATCATTTCCCCTTCTTAAAAAGCAATCGTCGTCCATTAGAAGCCCGGAGATTTTCCTTCGTGAATTGCCAGACCGATCTGTTCGACACTTTTTAGCCGTCCGTTATACCACAAAAGCCAGCGGTCTGTTTCCTTTTCGTAAACAGCAAAAGGTTTGTAGCAGGCATCGCCGTCCCATGTGTTATCGCCCGGAGCAATAATCGGATTTTCCGAAGAGCGCTGCCACCCGGTTATGCCGTCGCGCGAACGGGCCATGCCAATCTGGGCCTTATCAACATTTTCAAAACCGATATAGAACATCAGGTACGAATCGTCGTCCCGAACCACCTGACACGCTGTCACCTTGTGCTGTTCCCATTCATTACCCGGATCCGCGGCGAATATCGGATTGGACGGCCGCTTGGTCCAGTGCAGGCCGTCGGGGCTTACAGCATAACCGATCGCATCTGGCTCGTACTGCTCACCGCCCGAGTACCACATCCGAAACAGTGCTTTTTCTTCATCCCAAATGACGTGTGGACACATAACGGCAACCTTTTCCCAGGGTTCCTCGGGCGACAGTACCGGTTTATTGCCGGAGCGTTTCCAAATAAGGCCGTCATCGCTGGCAGCATAGCCTATCCACGATCGGTCGGGTGATTGTCCGGTGTACCACATGTGATATCCATCTTTTCGCCTGACGACAACGGGCCTGTTGATACGACCTTCCCAACCGGATTCAGGATTTGGTCCCAACACGATTTTTGGCTCATTCCAGTGTATCCCGTCGGGGCTTTCGACTAAAGCAACCGATTCTTTCGGCCGCCAGGAAAAATACATACGATAAGTATTTTCTTCTTTCAAAACTGACACGTCGAAACACGTGCCGAGCTTACCGCCGAGAACGGGATTCCTCTCATACTTGCGCCACCCGGCACTTGTCTGCCTGTCTCTTTCTGCGGGTGGTAATTGGCCCGTGACGCGGGTTAAGTTTTGCGATTGTATGATTTCTTTGCCGTCTGCAAATACGCGCAGGCCTTTACCACTGCCGTATTTTACGCCGGTCTTGTCCCACAGAATTGTGATAATTCGGCCGTGGTACAGCACGTTATCAAGACAGAACCAGTCCCACATCCCGGCGGGAATAAGCGGATTAACCTCAACGACGTCGTCCGGCTGCGACCGCAGGCCGACAAGACCCGAAATAATCAAATCGCAATAGGTGGAGTGATTGTAATCCTTGCCGCGTTCCTTGCCGCCCTTACTGTCGCTCCACGTGCCGTTTTCCCACGTTTTCAGCCGGGTCCTGGCGATCCAGTCGCCTGTGTAGGGATTTAGATTTTCATCTATCCAGGGGACAATATTGCCGTCTTGATGTTTGAGACGGTGACATTTCGTATAGATTTTCAGTGTTTCGAAGTAGTCCGTTCTACTGATAGCGTCCTGCTCATAATTGTTCAGAACGTTCGCCATGGCCGTCAAGGTCACCGCCGTTGACATCGGCCAGCTCGGCCCGTTCCATTGGCACTCGTGACCTTCATAGGCGATCTTAAATCCCGGGTGACGCTGTTCGGTCGTTGTCGGTCCGAACGGAGCATAAAAACCCTCAGGATCCATCAACTGTTTCCACGCAACCTCATAACCTATACGAGCATTGGGCAGATTGAAGTACCAGGGCGTATAGCCGTGCAGCTCGCGGACATCGACAAGCTTCACGCCTTCTCGCGGCAGAGTCTTGAAAAATTTCGCATTATCATCCCAGAGCCTGGTTTGGACAAGAGTTTTAAGCTTTCGTGCCTTTTCCTGAAATTGCTCTGCAATATCCTGCCAGTTGGCGAGCAAAGCAATCTTTGCAATAGCAACTGCGTCACCATACACATATGAATTTATAGTTGCGCGTTTTCCGCTGCCGCCGACGGAAACTTCCATACCGTCTCGATCGTCGATTTGCCAGAAAAGGCCGTCCGGTTCGAGCCTATCCTTCTCCCATCTCTTGTAATTATTGATTAGGTCGTCCAGCAAACCCGTGACAAGATTTTTATCCATGTTCACCAAATACCTGGCCCAAAGGGCATCGGCGGCCCAGAAGCTGTACGACCGCGGACTGCCGCCCCCGCGAAACCAGAACATCGCGTAATCGTTGAGGTATTTCGCCTCGTGCAGCCAGCGGCCTTCATAGAAGTGATGCCCCGCCGCACAGCTAATCGTGTTGTGCTTTCCGGCCCAGGGGACTTCCGGCAGGAATTCGGTAATCACAAATCCATCGGGTGTGTTCCTGATATGTTTTCGGTAGGTCCACCAACGGAAGTAATAAGTCCGTTCAATATCCTTGTCTGGACACTCGAACAGAGGGATGTTGGCTTTGAGGAATTCCCATGCCTTCTCGTTGGGAATGTACTGGACGTACAATTCCTCATCGTTTTCGTTGAATGAATCGATGTAATGTTTGAACGAGTCCGCCTTCAGGACGGTTGGGTTCTGTGCGTAGGCATCCACACTTGCACTTGCCGACAGTGTGAATAAAAAGACCGCGACGATTATCTTTGCATGCCGCTGTTTGTCTTGCACTGTCACTCTCTCCTTACTATAGAATGTGAAGTTCAGGAATATTCAAGCGAGCCGATCAATTCTTTGATGTCTTCTATTTTGTTTCGAGCGCAGTATTTCTTTATGCAGTCGATGATTTTAACCGCACAATCGGGCTCAATGAAATTCGCCGTGCCGATACCGACCGCCGAGGCGCCGGCAATGATGAATTCAATTGCATCCGAAGCTGTTCTGATTCCACCAATCCCCAGAATCGGGATGCCGTGTTCTTTAGCCACCTCATTGTATACCTTATTGACCAGATAAACTGCGATAGGTTTTATTGCCGGGCCTGAAAGCCCACCGGTACGGTTGGCAAGGACAGGCCTGCGGGTCTCAATATCGATAACCATCGCCGTGAAAGTATTGACCAGGCTAAGCGCATCAGCTCCGGCGTCAACCGCCGCTCGTGCCATGATACTGATATCTGTCACGGCGGGGGCCAGCTTGACCATCAGGACTTTGTCACCGGAGGCTTCTTTTATCGCCTTCGTAATTTCCGCCACTTGTGCCGGGTCGGTTCCGAAGCTAACGCCGCCGTGTTCAACGTTCGGACAGCTAATATTCAGCTCGAAGCCAGCGATGCCACTTTCGGTCGCCAACCGCTCAACCACAGCCACATAATTGGCAATCGTTTCGCCTGCGACGTTCACAAAGACAGCGGGGGACATCTTCCGAATAACAGGTAATTTCTCTTCAATGAACTTGTCCAATCCGACGTTCGCCCATCCAATCGCGTTGAGCATCCCCGAGTCGGTCTCGACAATCCGCGGCGGAGCATTGCCTTTTCTGGGCTTCAGCGTGATACTCTTGGTAATAAATCCGCCGAGACAGTTGACATCCATAAAGTCACTAAGCTCGTCGGCATATCCGCATGTCCCCGAAACAGTAAACACCGGATTGCTCAGCTTCAATCCTGCAAAATCAACCGAAACATCAACATCTCCATTCATAGGACGTTTCCAATATATAAGCCCAGGATACTGGCATTGAGCTTTCTATCCTGTGCAATTGCAAATTAGCTCAGTTGTCATTCTGAGTTCTCAAAATCTTGGTATTCACTAATGTCATAATCATCGTCATAACTGAATTCAACTTTGCTTTGTTTGATGATCTCAGCCAGAATACCGCCTAAATGTCCTCGATCAATGGCTTGTTTAAATCTGTCCAGAAGAATAGGTACATTGATTATTTCCTCAATGCAGTTCATATACTTGGAAACAATTGCCTTAATTGAATATTGCCTTTCGGCTTGTAATTTGATTCTGCTTTTTAGTGCTTCGATTGAATCAGAAGATTTTATTACAAATGTTATCGGGTACTTTTCAATTTTGTCAATATCAAGAAAGTATTTGTTTACATCTACAGTTTCAGTCACCTGGAAGAAACGTCCCAAGGGTTTCATCACAAAATCAATCCCTCCATCATTTGCGTTAGTACGGCCCGTCTTAAAAAGCTTCAAATTCTCTTCCTGAATGTTATCAATTTCTAATCCCCAATAAATGCTTTGATTGTTATAAAAGTACTTCAATATACTATAACTGACTATCTCAAATACTCTGGCGTCCACAGTTGGCTCTACTAAGCTGCCTATGAAATCGATCAACTCTTTCTTTTTGAGCTTCTGAGAGCTTTCACAAAACCGAATGAATTTCTCAAAGGCGCTTTTCTTGGCTTCAACATACGTGTCGATAATCTCGATTATTGTTTCACCAAGATTGTAGAATTGTTCGTTAATTTTGATATTGAGTAAGTTCTCATTAAACCAATACCTATTTGTCTCCGGATTCCTGAGAATCGGTATATAGTCACAAGTATGAAAATACTTTTTAAACTCTTCGTTCATTCGATGATTCAAGGCATGATTCTGAAGCTTTTGGCCAAATGGTAATTCACGCTGTCTTTTGAAAAGGTTTGTGAAAACTGCGCCCTCGTATTCAGAGTATTTTCCGGTTTGATGAAATTCTTTTGAGAGATAATCTTCGACCAATACGTATATGGCATACAAGTTTGCAAAACTACCCCGCGATTTTGATCCTTTACTCGCAGACTTGGTTTTTATATTAAGATATTGGATAATTTCGCTCTCGGAAAACACTCTGTTTGATAAATCACCGAATTTCTTTTCTAAAATCTCTTTGATGTTCTTGGTAAACTCATGTTCCATTTCTATCTTTCTGAGAAGTTTAACGTTCCCTGTCTTTCATCTATGCGAAGTTCAAACGAGCGACGTTCCTTTTCCAAGAGTTGTCCTTTATATTCTGAGGCCATATTAAGCCTTCGCAATCCTATCTTCACATATTCCTCTTGTATTTCTACACCAATTGACTTCCTTTTGAGTTGCTTTGCAACATAAGAAGTTGTAAAAGTCCCGGAAAACGGATCAAGTATGACATCACCCTTATTACTACTTGCTCTAATAATCCTTTCTAATAATGCCACAGGTTTTTGAGTAGGATGATTTTCATATTCATCCATACGGTACCTCACCCTTGGGATTCTCCATACGTTACCAGGAACTTTCTTAGAATTGTAGGTCGTTGGTGTTGACTTCCTGTAATCTATGAGTTTCCTTACGGCTCCTGTTCTTGCTTCCACAAGAATTTCCTGTGAGTTAAATGTATAGTTATTTTTATTTTTAACACAAAAAAGTATCGGTTCATATAAAGAACCATAATATTTCTTGGCTTGAACGCCTGAACTATCGTAATACCATACAATCCGTGAAAGTACTATCATGCTCTTTCTCAAATAAATGTCAAAGTATGGCATATTTTGGGTCGATGTCATTACATAAAAGCTGCCATTAGATTTGAGCTTTTTGATGCATAAATCAAGCCAGCGATAACTCCATTTAAGATAATCTTCATCTGATTTCCATTTGTCTTTCGTTCCATTAAAGTCCTTGCCTATATTATATGGAGGGTCAGCAAATATCAGATCAACTGAATTGTCAGGTATCTCGTTCGAAAGAGCTTCGATTGCATCACCCCATATTATTTTATGTCCGTACTTATTAAAAGTTTCCATCTATACCATACCTTCAAAAACAACGAATGTGTCATATCTCAATTTTTAATGTTTCGATGCCGCACTTTATCATTTCATCATGATCGAAGGCCAGATCTTCCGGCAGATTTTCTATATCGAACCACCTGGCTTTCGCGGCATCGTCGCCGGGGCGTATTTTGTCCTGTCCCTCGGTTGCTATGCCGGTAAATGCAATTGAAATCTGCCTGCCTCGCGGGTCGCGGCCGCACCTGCCGAAGGTACGCATCTGCTCAAGCCGCACGCCAGTCAGCCCGGTTTCTTCTTGAAGCTCTCTTACTACGGCGTCCTCCAGCTCCTCATCCATCTCCACGAATCCACCCGGCACGGCCCACTTGCCTTTGTACGGCTCCCTGCCCCGATTGATCAGCAGCACCTGCGTGCTGCCTCCGGACAAACTGAAGACCACTGCATCGACGGTGACCATCGGCCTGGGCCAGTCGTAAGTATATTTTCCTTTTTCAGCCATAAGACACCAATATCATGACCGCATTTTAATATGTAACCGTGCTTTTTGCATTGCAATTCTTAATTTTCTTATGCCGATTGCCTCAAATCAGTCAATCGCTTACAATAATCCAACAAATATTCGCTTCTGTGAAGGGCGAAATGAAAAACGATATGCTATAAACGAGTAAGTAATGCCCGAGCTTTTTAAGAACATCCTGATAACAAAACCCAGCTCGCTGGGCGATATTGTCCTGGCCCTTCCGGCGCTGAGGGCATTGCGCATGAGTTTTCCCGAAGCGAAAATAAGCTGGCTGATCCGGCCGGAATTTGCACAACTTATCGAAAATCATCCTCATCTGAACGAGATTA
>CAZHBL010000205.1:0-8665 GCA_964530105.1 uncultured Pirellulales bacterium
GTTGCTTTTTCAATTGACTGCTATTCGCTATCTGGGTGCAATGATTCGTTTAGGGGAAAAAATCGCAACCATTAAATGTCCGGAATTATCCGACTTCTGCGCAAAATTGGAAAAAGCAACGTCGGCAACGAAGAAAATCGCAAGAAGAACATTCCTGCTATTCCCGGAAGCTTCTGTTAGCTCTGATATCGGGGCGCTTCTGTATGCCCACATAGACATTTATTTTCTCAGAGAGGTAAGGATTTTCTATTCTGTTTTGGATGAGATTCATGCGCATCATAAGGAACTTAAGTTGCTATATCGTTTGATTGGCGAATTAGATGCTATGCAGTCGGTAGCTTCTTACTGTGAAGGATTGCCGGGATATACAGTGCCGGACTTTTCAGATAGAGAGTTGTTGCTTGATATTAAAGATGCAAGACATCCTTTGTTGCCGGATGCGGTCCCAAATTCAATTACTATAAGACAGAAAGGGATAACCATAACAGGCTCGAATATGGCCGGCAAAACAACCTTTCTGCGAACTTTAGGCGTGAACGCTATTTTGGCCCAGACAATCTATACATGCCTCGCTACTTCATATACGGCCAATTATTTCAGAATAATCTCATTAATAAGCGAGACAGACAATCTGATGGAAGGGAAAAGTTATTACCTTGTGCAGGCAGAACAATTATTACGAATGATAAGGTCTTCTGAAAAGGATGTCCTGACGTTATGCCTCATAGATGAGCCGTTGGCCGGAACTAACTCATCAGAGCGTATAGTCGCATCATTTGAGATTCTTCGTTACTTGTTCGATCACAAGGCGCTGGCTGTTGTTGCGACTCATGATTTGGAACTTGCCGGAAAGCTTGAATTTGGCTTCAAAAGTTACCACTTCACAGACAAGGTTGACCAGGAGGGATTGAGCTTCGATTTCAAGCTCAGGGACGGCATTACTTCGACAAGCAATGCAATTAGATTATTGGAATATCTGGGCTATCCGGAAGACATTATCAAGCGGGCGATGAAATTGCAGTGATAAGCTTCAAAAGATTGCCGGCAGCTAACAGCCCGCTTGGTAAGCACCATTAACGTATCTCTGTCTCAAATGCCTTAATCAGATAATCAAGGTTCCGGTAGATGTCCTTTCGATCACCCACCTTTACAACAATTACGAGCAGCACCTTATCCCGGACTTGATAGATGATGCGGTAATTCCCCGTGCGAATACGATATATATTCTTCCCGGAATCTAAAAGCTTGCTGCCCGGAGGGCGGGGGTCCTTCTGAAGGTCCTCAATTTTTTTGATAAGCTGGCGCTTGATTTTTAGGCTCTGACCTTCGATGAATTTTTGTGCTTTAGGTTTATACTTTATCTTATACATCCGTGTACAAGGTTAAAGCCCAAGTTTCTTCTTGAAGGTCTCATGGTCGATGCCGCCGGGCTTTTCAAGTGCTTCCAGGGCTTCTTTCAAGTCAATCATATCTTCCAACAATTCAAGTAATCGCACGTCCTCCAACGGCACAAGGGCAAGAGCCGGCTTGTTGTTCTTGCTGATGCAAATGCGCTCTCCGCTAATCCTAACCTGGTCTGCCAGTTCAGTAAAAACATGCCTTACGTCTGTCATACTTACAGTTGTCATTGCCAATGCCCTTTCTTAACATAGTATCGCATATATTAGGCCGAAGTTCAAGTAAAAAGTTGTAAAATCTTGAAATATTATAAGATTTATAATATTTATAAGTTTAGTTGCTATTCTGCTACTTGAACGGCCCCTCCTCTTGGGCAAATTTCATCGCGAGCCATAGCGCGACGGTCTAAAATACGAGCTGAATCAGGAATGTTATGATTACCAAGCGCATACAGTTTCCTGATCTGGGTATTCTTGGTCAACAACTGGCGTGGCCATGCTGTATTTCAAGATATATTTAAGAAGATCTCAGATATACCAATCAGGCCAAAACTATCCGTTTGAATTATTTGGAGGGCTTGAGTTAGTTGCTTCGTCACTAATTGTTCTAAAGCTCCAAATATCACCAAATTTCGTACACTTCGAGCCAATCCGGTCGATCCTCCAATAATAAACTGTATCTGGCTCCAAAGTCCGGTCTAAAGTAAAACGATTGTCCACAATAGAACCAAGAAATTCTTCTGAATCATGCGTTGCAGTAGCTACCGAGCCTGGGTCCATGCCAAGATAAACATCATTATAAGCCGAATCCTCTTGCGGCAACCATGCAAGTATAGGAGTTAGTGCAGTATTTTCCTGACCATCGGCGGGCGAAGGATCAGATGCCCCAGAGACGAAACAACGAAGCCACTCATCAGCGATCAGCATAAGATCCCGCAGGTTAACTTGTCCATCACCTTCAATCGGCATTACATCTGCGGCAAGTTCGCCGCCGTTCATGAGCCATTGTTCAGCCAAAAGTGAAAAATCGGAAAAATCAACATACCCGTCTTTGGTTATATCGGCCCGCTCTCTGTTAAGACAATTAATTTCAGAACTTACAGTCACAACGACATTATATCCCCGCCAGCCATAAGGATAATTTTCATTCTGAACATTACCTTCCGCATCCGTAACACGAGCAAATATTGTATATTGCCCTGGTGTTTCAATGTCCCATTCATAACGCCAGTGTTTCCAGACATTCGGTACGAAATAATTGAGTATTTTAGCGTTTTTCCATGTCAGGCCATTATCAGTACTGACTTCGACCTGGGTAATCTCCTTACCCTCACCTGCATTTACCATCCCTTTAATCGTATATGAACATTTGTTAATAACAGCATTATATTCAGGCTCGAGAATCCTTGCATGAATGGGCCAGGGCTTGAACTGTTCGGATGCGCCCGAAGACGAGATTTCAATGCGATCAAGCCACCGCATCCATTGATTGCCGACACAGCCGGGCAGGACAATCTTTGCCGGCCATCCCTGTATCTCCGGCAAGGCTTCGCCATTCATATTATATGCCACAATGACATCATCTCTTTGTATGACCTCAGCTATGGGAAATGGGCCGCGCCGATAGCCATCGATCGCCCGGAAAGTGATGCCGTCGGCTGACGATTTCAGTCCGGCTTGTTCGAGAAGGCCCCTGAGGCTGACGCCGGTCCAGACGGCACTGCTGACGAGAAGTGAAGGGCCGGCACTGAAATCACATTCCAACGTAGCTTCTACATCCAACCGGGGAAGCTGCCTAAGCTCATCCAGGGATAGCGACAACGGCTGTTCGACATCGCCTTCTATATCTAATGTCCAATCAGGAGGTATCTCAGGAGTTATGCCTAAAATAAAAAACTCATCATTAGGTGTTATCGGTGGCGGATCAAGACAATATCCTACATTGGGAATGAACCACAATATGATAATCAAACCGGAAGTCAACAAACGATTCATAGTAATACTCCATGAAGCACAAGTGTATAGGTGTACATTTTATGAGGCATATAGTCTAACGGGCTAAATGTTCTGAGTCAATAGGCGGGTGTTGCCATGTTGCATTCCAGGATGGACATGAGCCAGATCACGAGCACGATAATCATCGCTGCCCACAGCATGTGCAGAAATCTGATTTTGAGTGCATTCTTTACGCTCATCATTCAAATCTCCCAAACACTATCTAATTATAGCATATATCGAACGTGTACAGAAGAAATATCTGAATATTGAACAAGGAATTTCGAATAGCGAATCTTTCGGTTACGCTTAGGGGCGAGTGGAGGAAGAAGTGCTGATGGGCGCGGCATTTTCTTGAATTATTCAGTAAAACCTGATATTCTGCCGGAAATTGTGCTCGGCAGCACCGCTGAGCGAGGGTGAATTAGAATCTTAAATAACAAGGAGTTCGACCATGTGGAACCGCATTAGTATGCTCATATTGCTAATTCTGACAGCCGCCCCGGCAGCGGTCTATGCCGACTCGGGCCAAAGCACGCGCATTGTCGATGCCAAACAACACACCTATAACGGCAGCGGACGGTATCCGTACCGGGAAAAAAGCGATTATGTTATGAAGGAACTGGACCTTAGGAGCGGCGACGTCGTCGTGGATATCGGGGCAGGCGACGGCTTCTGGTCGCGGCAGATGGCCAAATTCGTTGGCGCCGAGGGCGTTATTCACGCCTCGGAGGTCGAGCAGAAAAAAGTCGACGATATGAAGGAAAAGCTCGCTGATGTGCCGCAGGTCAAGCCTTATCTTTCTCCGCTCAACGGCACCGCTTTGCCCGAGAATTCCTGCGACCTTGCTTTCCTTTCCAAAACCTACCACCATTTGAATGAAGGCAGTCATGTTGATTATCTGCGTCATCTGCGGAAGGTCGTCAAGCCTGCGTGCCGGCTTTGTGTAATCGAGATGAATTCGGCTCTCGGCAGTGGACGAGGCGCAGAGCACGCCTGGTCGCCGGGACTGCTTATCCAGCAGGCCGAAGAGGCCGGATGGATTCTCGTGCGCTGTGAGCTGATGACAGGAACATATCACTTCATAGCGATTTTCGTCCAGAAGGAGCTGTTTCCGCCGCAGTCTTCAAGAGGCAGCCGCGCAGCCGGAAACAATGAGAATTAAGCATTAGAACCGCCTTTGGCGATTGTAAAAACTGTATCCGTCCGGCGCAGTACAATTGGAACGAAGAGAAATAATAGTCAATAATCATTTTCTTGGGCCGCTGATAAACGCAGATGAACACAGACGCCGTCCTCAGTACAGTCGAAGGAGAAATAGTCATTAATCATTAATCAATAATCAATTGCTGGCTTCCCACCACAATCTCGGATAGTCCCGGACTTAGAGAAACGGAAGTTATAGAAGCGTGGCACAGCATCATACAAAGCACCACAAATAGTACATAGCAACCATATCAGAAACGTGATTATTTGTTGCTCCAATTAACTCATATAGAACTACCGACAGAGTCGAATATCATCGAAGAACATCAAACCTTTACCACCAAGTTGAGGATTGTTTCTATCACCGAAGCCAAGGCCAATCGTATGGACATCGGTCAGATCAACACCTTGATCTGCAAATCTCTGTAGGTCGATCCGCCATTCTGTCCAGTTGTATATACCAGTTATATCAGGATCATCATGGTACACCACTGCACTGCCGTTGAGAACAACGTACATTGGTTCATCATCGTTAGGTGAAAAAATTTCCGGAGAAATCCCAATCAGCCATACACCAAATCGATAATGTATTAATACCATTCTTGGTCCAGTCACGTGGGGAAGGCTCTGTCAATGTTGCCTCCGAATACTTTAAGAAGCCCGTCTTATCATTGTCATACCAATACGGCATCGACTGGCTTCCTCCCAGGAAATTATCTTCATAAGCAGTTGAAGCAGTGGACTCGTCGCCTATGCTGGAACCGGTTCCGTTACCGGAATATGGCGGTTCGGTAGGATGGTCAGCATAGCCTGCCCCATCCTTCCATGCCCACCATATCTCGTTGCTGCCAACGTTGTAGTCTTCGAAATCATCGATGACAAAGAAATCACCGGTCGTAAAACTCCAGACGTTGCCTGGCAATGGACTATCAGGATTATCATTGCGGATTTCATCAACTCGCTAGTAGTAGGTTGTATCCCATGACAATATGCCAGGATCAAAACTCTCATCGCCAAGCATCTGAGTGCCTTTATACTCTGGTGAACTGATACCCGCCAGTAATAAGTTTTAGCGAATTCAAGTGGCCCAGGAGTATAGGTCGTATTGGTCTGTGTGTTAGCGGAACCTCTCTGACTTAAATCTACGGCAGCATTGTTGACATCTTCAAAATTAACGCCAAAGTAAACGGCGTGTCATGCAGCATCAACACCTACAGACCAATTAAGCTCAACATCAAGGTTGACAAACTCGGCGCCATCGCGGGGATTCGGGTTGTAGGCTGTCTTTGGCTGAATTGTGAACCTCCAGACGGAGCCTTTCCACGGGCTGTTCGGTTCTGCATCATTGACCTCTTCGACCCGCCAGTAGTATGTTGTTCCGCGCACAAGACCCTCCGGGTAAGGATACCGACATGGATGAAAGGGATTGACCATAGAACTCGCGGTTTTCTTATGGCCGTCATTGTCAATCCTCCTGCCCCTGACTTTAGTCAATAGAAAAATAAACAACTTCACCCTTTTTCACCGATATTTAGTTTACTAAATAGTGACTGTCCTAGTCAAGAACAAATATGTGCTTTCTTGTCTAAATGTTGCTATCAAACAACTCCGGCGGCAATTAAGCAGAAATCAGGGTGAGAAAAAAGGTGTATTTGGCCGTAGGGGTCTGTAACTTTGTATTTGCAGAACTGCCATACAGAGTATAGCTAAACATCTGGTTATCGAGAATTTGAGATTCTTCACTACGCTACGCTCTGTTCAGAATGACAGATCAGCATTTATCCTTTTCATTACATATTAAAAAACCCCGCATGTGCTTGCGGGGCTCACTGTGGATCTGTACCTCTATTCAGGCACGGGTGAATGTGCAATTACCAACCGGTTTCGGATGACCGGTTTTTATTATCTTAGTCCCAGCTAAATCCTTTCTTTTCTTCGAGCAAATACTTAACTCGTTCTTTCACATTTTCGGCCTTGGTTTTGGAGTCCTGCCATATACCGAGCTCGGCCCTGCTTTCCTTGATGTGATTTTGCATCTCTTCAAGCCGTTTAAGCAGCCATTCGTATGCGATTTGCTTCTTTCTGACGATCAGGTCATATCTTAGGCCAACGACTTCTTCCAGTTCTGAGGTTAGCTTTTTCATCTCCCTCTCATTCTTGGTCGTCTTGATTTTAGCAGACAATTCCTCGGTTCTTCTCTGCAGTTTTAAATCTTCCATGAGGACTACCGCTAATTCCGGACTGCGTCTGCTCTCCTCAAAGATTCGTCCATAGTTCCTCCAGGCCAGCTCATATTTTTTCCCGTATAGGTCGGTATCTCTGTCTTTGAGCTTCGCCAATTCCTCCGCTTCCTTCGGCAGACTCTTTTGGAGCCATTCAACAAACTCGGCATGCCTCTGCTGACGCCACTTTTCCATTCGCTTTTCCATTCGCTCTCTGACGACTTTGCCGAACTCGTCGCTGGCATGTCTTCGCAGCTCCTGCTGGAACCTCTCAGGGTCCTTTTCACGCAGATCTTCAAGCTCTTTTGCCTTTTCAGGAGATCGCTGTTTCAAACCCTCCATAATACGATTGATTTCCTCGTCCGTCAGGTCGAACCTTCCCCGTCCGGGGCCTCCTCGCCTCGGTCCTCGTTCAGGTCCCGGCCCTGGCCCCGGTCCTGGACCCGGCCCTCTGTTCTCGTCTTCGGTCCAGATGCTTTGCTCATCTTTCTGGTTCCCGTCATCTTTCTGGTTCCCGGCGCAGCGTTGTGTGCTTACGGCAAGTACTGTCGTTATCGCTAAAATTAATATGATTGCGCGACTTGTCTTCATCTGTCTTAATCCTTCCAGAAACCGCTGTTAATTTCTATTAGTTCCATCTCCAACTCTGCTAAGGTGCTGTCGCCGTTGCCGGTGTCCGCACCCGACTGCAGCGCCGTCACCTCGTCTTCAATCTGCTCGATTTGAGCGGTGAAAACTGCCAGATCCTCATCGTCAGCAGTAATATTGTCGCTTTCCCAAATTTTAGGCGGTATGAGCGAGGCATAAGCAACTTCTCCAGTTTTTGGGGCGTCTTTTTGTTGAAATAGCTGAAGACTGATCGCAGCAACGAATATGATTGCCGCCGCGGTGCCCACCACTTCGTACAGTATTCTTCTGAAGTGGTGTGCTCTTTCTGCCTGCAATCGCATGGCTATTTCGGCCTTAATATTGGCTATGAGCACATCATCCGGCTTGGGCGCAGGATTCTCGCGAAATATCTGTTCGGCCTTTTGAATATCCTCGACACAGCTTTCAGCCTGTTCGGCATCGAAGAATTTCTCGAATAGCTCTCTTAAATTCTCACTATTTCGATTTTCCATAATATTTAGCTTTCCATAAATTCTCGCAGTTTCTTGAGCGCACGGTGCGTCTTTGCCAGTGTGGTACCTATCGGCTCGGACCGCATCTGCGCTATTTCCTTGAAGCTCAACTGCGAATAGAAACGTAACATTATCAGTTCTCTCGTATCTTTATCCAGCCTTCCGAGTTGAATCTGCAGTTTGTCAGTCAAGTCGCCGTCGGACTGTTTAGGTTCTATTGTTCCGGACTCGAATTCTGTTATTTGAATTTCGAGCGATTTTTTTTGCCGCTGCTTGCCCCGTAAATAGTCGTGAAAAATGTTAGATGCTACCTTAAACAGCCAGCTTTCAAAAGATCCTCCCTTGTACGAACCTATTTTCTCCACTAACTTTACAAATAGCTCGCTTAGCAATTCATCACTGATGTCGTTATTGCCCGTCAATCGGTAAAAGTAACCATAGCACCGGCTTGCATACATATCAACAATCTGAGCGAAGCACTTAGCATCGCCATCTTTGCAGCCAGTTATTATCCGGGCTAAATCATTGCTTTCTGCCATATTCAAGTGTTTTCACGTAAATAGAGACGATATCCGCGCCCGATTTATTGCAAAAATCCAAAAAAACGAGTTTTTGGATAACATTCGTGGTGCCTAAAAGTGTGCCATTTAATTATATGCTGAATGAGAAATTGTGGTTCGGTACATTGAAATCTGCTCAGTTATAGGTCTTTTCGGCAATAAAA
>CAZHBL010000206.1:0-8661 GCA_964530105.1 uncultured Pirellulales bacterium
GGCTGCCTTGAGGAACTTTATGTCGAAAGAGCGAGTCTGAGCAGCCACGTCGGCAATATTTATAAAGGGAAAGTAGTCAATATCGAGTCGGGTATACAGGCGGCGTTTATTGACTTTGGCGTGGGCAAAAACGGTTTTCTTCACATAAGCGACGTGCATCCACGGTTTTTTTCCAGAGCAGGCAGCGGGCAAATGGAGAGTATCGGCAGGAGGAAATCGTTAGGACCGCCCGCCTATACAGGATTGCCTTCGAAAAGGCACAGAAATTGTCGTACAGGTAACAAAAGAAGGATTAAAGACCAAAGGAGCAACCCTAAGCACATATATTGCTTTGCCGGGCAAGTACCTTGTGATGATGCCCTGGATGCGAAAGCATGGCGTCTCGCATAAGATCGAGGATGAGGATGAGCGTCGGAGGCTGCGGCAGATTCTTGAGGAAAGTAATCCGCCTAAAGGGCTGGGCTTTATAATCAGGACGGCGGGGCAGGGATGCTCGAAGAGGGATATACAAAACGACCTGAGGTATCTGAGGCGGTTGTGGAGAGCTATCGAAAAACGGATAGAAACCGAAGGCGCGCCCGGCGAGCTTTATCAGGAATCGGATTTGGTTATCAGGGCCCTGCGGGATGTCTTTACCAGTAAGATAACTAAAATTGTATGTGATTCGGAAAATGTAGTTCGTAAAATCAGGGACTTCTTTTCCATCGCTACGCCGCGTTTGAAGCGACGGGTTATGTTATATGACGGCAAAGTTCCGCTGTTTCACAAGTATCATATCGAGGATGAGATTACAAAGATCCAGTCCCGAAGGGTCGATCTTAAAGGCGGCGGCTCCATTATCATCGAGCAAACCGAGGCGCTGGTCTCGATTGATGTTAACAGCGGAAGGTATCGCAAGCAGATAAACGCAGAGCAGACTGCTTACGAGAGCAACATAGAAGCAGCGACGGAAATTGCGCGCCAGCTTAGATTGCGAGACCTTGGCGGCCTGATCATATGCGATTTTATTGATATGCGCAATGCCAAGCACCGCAAGGCTGTTGAAAGAGCTTTTAGAGCTGCCGTTAAGACCGACCGCGCCCGTTCGAGAATATTGAGCATAAGCCGGTTCGGCGTCGTGGAAATGACGCGACAGAGAATGCGTCCTTCGCTGCAATCCAGCACCTATCTGGCATGTCCGAACTGCGGCGGTACGGGTTTCGTCAAAAGCCATGAGTCGCTGGCCCTCGAAATTATCCGGCTGCTGAATCTCTCGGCATCAAGGGAGCAGATAAAACGCATTGAGCTGTTTGTATCGCCGGAGGTCGCCGATTACCTGCAGAATGTCAAGAGGGCGGCGCTTACCCTGATAGAGCAGGTTAGCGAGAAACGAGTAGTCATTCATTTTGCGCCCGATTACGTCGGCGAAAAACATGATATAGTCTGCTATAACGAGCGCGGCAGTGTTGTAAAATTGGAAAAATAATAATCTGCGACCCGTCATTCGATAGTAAATACCCGGGAAACGACAATTTGCCGGTCAGGGAAGAAACAGTTGGAATTTGATCTTGAATATGCAAGGAAAGTAATTGAAGTCGAAGCGGATGCTATCACTTCCGTTACGCCGATTGTGGATGAGTCTTTTAAGCGCGCATGCAGAATGATTTATGACTGCACCGGCTCATGTATAATCAGCGGTATCGGCAAAGCCGGGATCATCGGCCAAAAAATCAGCGCGACTCTGGCTTCGACCGGCACGCCGAGCCATTTCCTTCATCCCGCCGAGGCCGTCCACGGCGACCTGGGCAGGCTGCGCAACAACGATATCGTGATGGTTCTAAGCTACGGCGGCGAAACCGATGAGATCATCCGGCTGATTAATCTGGTCAAGCAACTGGAAATAAAGCTCATAGCAATAACCGGCCGGAGCGATTCGACACTTTGCAAGTACAGTGACGTGGCGCTGTGCATGGGCAGAATGAGCGAAGCTTGTCCGCTCGGCGTTGCTCCGAGTGTTTCTACCACCTGTATGCTGGCTGTCGGAGATGCTCTTGCTTTTACAGTTATGAAAGCACGTAATTTTGGCGTTGAGGATTACGTTAGGTTTCATCCCGGCGGTTCGCTCGGCGCCAAGCTGATGACGGTCGAGCAGTCAATGATGTTCAGGCCGGGCGAAAAATTACCTGTAGTGGATCTTGCCGACACGATAAAGCTGTTACTTAAAAAGACCGGCGAAATAAAACGTCACGGTGCTGTGATGGTGGTCGACAAAGAAGGAAAATTAGCGGGTATTATCACGGATGCCGATATCAGGCGTCTGATGACCAGGCACGGCCTCAAGGCATTCGAGTTCGAGGCCGGTGACGTGATGACGCCGGATTGTAAGAAAATAAGGGCCGATGCCCTGGCCGCCGAAGCAACGGCAATCTTTCATAAATATAGAATTGACGATCTGCCTGTTGTGGATGCGGACGACAAACCTGTCGGCATGATCGACGTCCAGGATATAGTGACCATAAAAATTGTAGGATAAAAATGATTGGCGATGGCTAAGCCATAAATTGGCGATTTTCGGTTGCCGATTGAAAATCGAAAATGAAAGACGTGGACTTTGCAGAAATAAAATTGCTGGCTCTGGATGTTGACGGCGTTTTGACCGATGGGACGCTGATAATTAACGCCGACGGCAGTGAGAGCAAATTTTTCAATTCGCTGGACGGCCACGGAATTCGAATGTGGCAAAGAGCGGGGTTGAAAGTTGCCCTGATTAGCGGCAGGATATCGGTGCCGACGGAACGCCGGGCCGAACAATTGCAGATAGAATACGTATTTCAGGATTGTCATAACAAGCTTCCCGTGCTTGAGCGGCTTGCCGGCCAGCTTGGTCTTTTGCCGGTAAATATGGCATTTGTCGGCGATGACTTGGCGGATATTCCTGTCATAAGATACGTCGGATTCGGAGTTGCTGTTGCCAATGCGGTTGATGAGGTTAAGCAGTGTGCCGATTATATAACCACCCGCCCCGGCGGCAGCGGTGCCGTGCGGGAAGTTATGGAATATATTCTGAAAAACTCGGGCAGGTGGCAGGAGCTGATGAAAAGATACCTTCCGTAGCGGCGAAAAGAGGTTGTCGAGATGCGTAAGTTCGTTATAGGATTTGCTTCGCTGTGTGTCGTGCTGGCGGCATATCTGCTGTACAGTCGTGTAAGCAGTTCACCCTCAATTGATACCGGTCAGCAAGTCGATGTCATCAAGTCTGCGCCCGATGCTAATGCGGTCGGCTTCGATAGTGTGATTGGCAAGATCGGCGACGTGGGGCTTGGTACCGTCCGAAAAGCCAAGTACATTACCCTTAACAAGGACAAGCAGGTCGAGCGGGAGTTCGGCTTCGAGAAACTTCTGAATGAGGCCGGGGACATCTGGGACATTGAAAAGCCGTATATGAATATCTACCGGCGTAATTTCAAATGCTACATCACGGCCGACAACGGACAAGTCCAGGTCGAAACTGCGGTCGGAAGGACGACTCCCCAAGACGCGAATTTTACTTCGAATGTGGTCGTTCATATTATTTCCGGGCCGCCGAGCGACCTTAAAGAAAGCTTCGTTTATCTCGACAGCATTATTTTTCTAAGCGATAGGTCACTGCTATCGACGGCAGGGCCGATCAAATTTGTTTCTGAGGACATCCGGATGAACGGCACCGGCCTGGAGCTTAATTATAACAAACAGACCGAGCGGCTTGAATATTTTAAAATTAACGATTTGGAGAGTTTAAATATTACAGGCTCAACGGCTGCTATTTTTTCTGCCGGAACAGTTCGGGACGAAGCCCCCGCCGAAGTCAACAGCAAGGCCGAGTCGGAACAGCCAAATGAATCCTCTGTCGCCGTTGACACTCAAAAGGCAGAAACATCAGTACCGAATACAAAACTTCAGGCTGAACAAAATCAGGGTGTTTATTATAAATGCACTTTTAATAAAAATGTGCTTGTCAATACCCCCGAGCAGTTGATTTTTGCCGGCGACATACTCTGCATCAACGACATCTTCTGGTCAAGCAGTTCTTCCGGTCAACCTGCCGAGGATGATACCGGGGCCTCCGAGCCGGGCCGGCAAGCCGCCGATAGCGCCGGTGAAACGAATGTCACCGCCCCTGCGCCGGCTGAGCCGAATGTACCGTCCGGGCAGCTTGAAAATATTGTAGTAACTTGTGACGATGGTTTTACCGTTATGCCGAGAGACTCTGTAAGGGCGCAGGAAGATGCCACTGTTAATGAAGTGGAGGACGTAGTCTCAGCAGCAGAACCTCCGAGCGAGTTCGATGAAGACACGGTTAGAACCAGGTTCTTCACTCGAAGGATTGATTACAACGCAACAACCGGAGACGGAGTTGCCGATGGCCTGTCGGAGCTTACTTTTTACGTAGGTTCCACATCTGGTGCCGATTCCAACGAGCCACCCGTGCCGGTCAAGGTGACCGCCCGTAATGGGGCGAACTTTTCCCAAATGCCGAATAAGATAGTCTTCACAGGTGACTGCCTGGTGACAATGCCGCAGAGCGGTTTGACCGAGCCTAAAGATATCACTTTTACCGCTCCCGAGATTACGGTGAATCTTCCCGAAGACAAGTCCAGAAAGCCTGATATGTTTGCTGCCGGTCCGGCTGAACTTGTTTTTTATATGGAAGACGCAAACGGCACGGCAATAAATCAAAGGCCGGGGCCGGTCCCTGTCACGGTCAAAGCGCAGAAACAGGCACGCTTCCTGCCGGCATCCAATCAAATTGTGTTCGAGGGTGATTCCAAATGTATAATGCTTCGGGAAGACCCGAATGCTCTGGTACAGTACATACTCTTGTCGGAGCAGATAACCGTTGATTTGCCGGCAGATTCGAATGACGGCTTGTCCGGTCCCGCCACCGGCATAAAACATCTGACCGCTACCGGCAACGTGGTCAGGCTCGCAACGACCAAAACCGCGAAAGCCAAAGGTGCTTTTACAGGGCAGGTCCAGGACACCAATGCAGCAAAATTGCTCGGCGGTGTCGAGTTGAAATGCAGCAGGTTCGACTACGACGCCGTCCGGCAGGAATTTTTGGCGACCGGTCCGGGCGTCATTAAGTTTAATAATTCCGAGGCTTCGGAGCCGAACGAACCGGTCGGCCGATTCAGCATGCAAAAAGCATGCTGGGCGGTTATGGATGGATTCGATAATTTGACATATTTCGTCCGGGAGAATCGAATCGTTGCCGATGCCGGTTCGCAGGCAAAGTTGCGAATGGATTACATTCCCGCCGTCGATGGCCGGTATGATGAACATGCATCCGCTAAAGCGTCTCACGTCGAGGCCTTGCTTTATGAACTGCCTTCAGGTCAAACCGAGCTGTCAACGCTGACCGCAACAGGTGGAATTGAATATGAGGACAAGGACAATCAATTCTTTGGCAGCGAATTGTTTTACGACCATAAAACCGCTATCATAACAGTCAATGGTGACAAATCTCGGCCGTGTTATTATAACGGCGCTCCCGTCGAAAGCATCAAAATGAACGTGGAAACCGGCAAAGTCAAGGCCGAAATCGTCGGCCCCGGCACCCTCCAGATGAACCGGTAGCAGGCTTAAAAAGCCCTGTTCCTGCTAATATCTTATATTTTTCTCTTGCTTTTTCGGGCAATTCCGAGTATAATCCCGCAAATATCTACGAGACCGGCACCTTTGAGTTCCGTATGGGATTTGCCAATATGGTTTGTCTTCTTCAGGAGACAGATTATGGAAAGGCAAGTAGAAAAATATATACATAATCTGCCGGATGCGGATCTGCTTAAATACACGAGAACCGTGACACATCTTCCGGAAGCCCTCGAATTTGCGAGGATTGAACTGGCTGACCGGCATTTTACCCCCGAGCACATTAGCGAACTTGAAGAACAATTGCGGCAGCGGGAGGTGGAGAGAGAAGAAGCTGCTCAGACCGTGGCTGCCGAGCCGCTCAGTTTCGAATGGCGCCTCGCGGTTTTTCTTTCCGGTCTGTATTCCGGGATTCCGCTGGTGTTCTTTTATCCAGCATGGCGAAAGTTCCGCGAACAGGGCGCAGACCGAAAATTCAAGGACATGTGGGTTTACGCCCTGATCGGTTTCTGCCTCCAGCCGATCCTAATCTGCCTGCGAATTTCACCATTGAACTGGCTGATAGCCATATTCTGAACCTCCTGCAAAATACGTTTTCAGAATCCTTTGCTTGCGATCCGAGTGACAAGCGAAGACGATTTGCTCTGGCAACATTTATCCCGGCATGTTCTGAGGACTAATAGTAAAAATGCACCATCCGCAGCCCAAATCGACAGTAATACGGCACTTATAGTGAATGCAGAGCCATTCAAAAGGTGAGGTAAAAGTAAAGAAATCGTGAAATATCTCTGCAATTGATAACAGAAAGTCTAATACCAAAAAATTAAAGCAATAATTTGAAAAATTTACTTGCATTACGTCATCTTTTGACATTATATTCCGATTCAGAAAAGCAATATTTAAGCACGCAATAAGTTTGTGTGCCTTTTAGGGGAATCTTTTATGTACGTAATCGCAGCATTTTTTTGTCCGTTTGAGCTTGAGTGTTGTGCAAATAATGAATGTGGTATTTTTTAAAAGGAGATTGTCATGAAAAAGAAATGGTTTCACTTGAGAGTGGGTAGTTCGATATCGCACGAAAAAGCTCTTACGGCAAGAATGATATAACCCTCAAGTACGAAGTATTTTGTAGAAAGAGGGGATGGAAGAAATAAATGTTGTTGTAGAACCATCTTTATATTACTTAAATTTTCTTGAAAGGAAAATTCAAATGAAACTGCAGATTATTCTAACGACGCTAATATGTCTTCTTGTCGCTCAATTGGCCCTGGCTGGAGAAGAATCCTGGAACCGCCACGAAGGACCTTACGCCGAAATGAATTTAGGGACCGGTTTTGCTTATTTAGGTATTCTTTCTGGCACTGCTGGCATTGCTGATGATTATAATGTATCCACTTATGGTATTAATGGTTTCAGCTGGGTTGGTGCGCTTGGTTATAGTTTTACCCCACACCATGCTGCAGAAGGTGGTTTTGGGCAATGGTATTCGGACTTTGAAGATGTTGACTATTATGATACCATTTCTACGCACCTAAATTTTGGGTATTTGGCGTGGCGAGGCACACTGCCTATAAAGGATCGCTATGCTGTTTTTGTCAAGTTGGGTGGTATGTTGTTAAATGGTTCTGATACAAGTACTGATAGGTGGCTGTTGCGCCCCTTTACCGGGATCGGCATGAGTTACGCCGTAACACCAGAACTTGAATTAAACATTCAATATCAAGGTGCTGTTTATGCGATATATGGTGCCGGTGCGCTTACTGCCGGCGCTACTTATCGCTTTTAAAACGTGCCCGATCGGCTTTTCGTTTTGTGTTTTAATACTTATCATTTTTGTTATGACATCTTCGGCAGTATGTTAGAGGTCAACTATGTATCGAGGTTGTCCCATCCCTCGTTGTGGTTGAGGTAAAGCAATGACTGCTCCAGTCTCATCGGGCGTAAGATCAGGCAGTTAGCATAGGCGCTTGTCCGCAAAGGATTTACACGGTAAGTCAGCCTGCCAAAGTTGCAGATGCGGCTGGGCTCCAGGGCAACCGGACTCCATTTTAAGGGGTGTTCTATGAAACGTTTCAGACAGGATCGAGAGAAATATTTGACAATCATTCTTGCTTGTCTGCTGCTGTCGGTGCCGACGTTCAGAATACAGGCAGAGGATTTACGTACATGGCTCGACTGTTCCCGGATTGAGGATGAGGCGGAGCGGCTGAAGTGCTACGATGAGATCGCCCGGCTTAATTCAGACAAGCCCGCATCGGCTGCAAGAATGGGGCAGCACAGTCCGACAAATGCATCCTACCTGTCAGAACTGTGGGAACTTGATGTGAGCAAGCCCCGAGGCCAACAAGTTTTCATGACACATCGGTCCAACTATTTTATGCCGTATACGTACAACAATCACCCGAACGACGACCTAATTAAAGCTCAGACCGGCCAGGATGTCCTGGAAAAGGAAGCGACGTTTCAGATTAGTCAGAAGATTAAACTCTGGCAGGATGTCATGGGCAGGGATATGGATTTGTGGGTCGGATATACGCAGCGATCCTTCTGGCAGGTCTACAACACTGCCGATTCTGCCCCGTTCCGCGAGACCAATTACGAGCCGGAAATGCTGCTGAATTTTCGCACCGATTTTCCTGTGCTGGGGATGAGTGTGCGCACTGTTAATCTGGGCTTCAATCATCAATCCAACGGTCGCTCGGAACCGCTGTCCAGGAGCTGGAACCGTATCGTGGGCAACTTTGGTCTTGAGAAGGGCAACTTCACGCTGCTCCTGAATACCTGGTACCGAATTCCAGAGAGTGCGGAAGATGATGACAATCCGGATATTGACGACTACATGGGGTACGGCGAGATATGGGGCTACTATCTGTGGGATAAGCACAGGTTTGGTATGATGCTGCGTAATAATCTTGATTTCTACGACAATCGAGGGGCCCTGCAGTTGGAATGGAGTTTTCCCCTTGTCAGACGCGTCAGCGGCTATGTGCAGTTCTTTACAGGCTACGGCGAGAATATGCTGGATTATGATCACAATGTCAATCGGATTGG
>CAZHBL010000207.1:0-8658 GCA_964530105.1 uncultured Pirellulales bacterium
TGATACTTGTGCTGGGTGGACACTACCATAAGGCAAGTGTGAACAGCTACAGAGGTATAAACTTCGTGCAACTGCCTTCCCCTGCCCCGGGCTCTCCCAGCGAGATTACAGTCATACGCATTGATTCGGAAAGACTCGTCGCCGTTCCATTTGACTACGAAAAGGCCGAATGGTCTACTGATCCGAAGAAAATCCTCATCACGAGTATCAAAGGGCCTCCTATAACGTCTGCCAGTCCACTGTCCACAGAGAACCACGATGATATGGTAAAAAGCCAGCCGCTTTTCCTGGATACTCACTTTAGACGCGGTTTCCTTTTGAGTTATCCGGATTCGAAGGAAGGTGCCGCCGCCGAAGCTGTCCTGAACCTTGGTGACTCGAATAATAAGCCCGTCTGGAGACTATGCCAGTGGGGGACAAAATATACACTGGCGAAAGCACGCTGTATCCATCATGCGAATGATGATTTTTCATACGGTAACGAAGCCAAGAGAATTTTAATAGGGGCTGAGGGCTCTGACAATAGGGACCTTATCCTCGAAATCAGAGGCAGCACCGAATACGGGAACCAGGCGAGAAAATACGGAGAAAGCTGGCCGCACCTTCTTGTGGAACAGCAGGCCATTAAAGTATATCCGCTGGATAAACTGGCCGGGCTTGATTTTACTCTTAAGATTAAGCTACTTTATTCTGAGCACAAAATGATAAAAGAAACTTACGATCCCACGCTTCACGCGGCTCAGTTTCAGATATTTCTGGTAGTTAAAAATATAAACAGGCAATCGAAAGACTATGAAAACTACTACTGGTTCGGCGTGCCTTTTTATGACAGCAGATACGATATCCCGCCTTCGTACAAAGCCAAAGACACCGGGAAAGCCGACGCGACGGGTAAGTTCATCTACACAATTGCCGGCGAGCAGGTAAATACCGAACGTTTGAAGCCAAACGAATGGGCAGAGATAAATACCGATCTATTGCCGTACATCAAAGCGGGACTGAAAGAGGCGATTGAAAGAGGGTATCTTAAAAGCTCCAATCCCGGCGATTACGCCGTCGCGGGAATGAATATGGGCTGGGAACTGCCCGGCACGCTCGACGCTTCGATTCAGATACGGGACTTTGAGGTTCTTACCGTCTTGAGATAAAGTACTTCCATCCTGGTGAAATCCGACAAGACCTCGATACAGAAATTTTAAAGAGATATCGAGAGTGGGGGCCGGCACGTTCGACTATTTCAAAAAAATTTTATTTTTTAGTAGACATTACGAACAAGTAGGACTATATTGGTCGTATTAAGCTACGGCAATACGATAAATTTTTTAATTGTTAGTGAATTTTTTCCAAGGAGTATTCGTCTTAAGAATCTTAAACTGGCATAAGGGCCGGTAATGTTGCCTCTTTTCCCATAATCGCCGGATGCCGGAAATTACATAGAGTCAGTTATTCTTCAGGGCGGGATTTCAAGAAGTATCAAGCGGAATAATATCGTTAAGACAAAATAGCTAATAGAAACAACATTTAAGACTATTGGAGGTAACATAAAATGGCTGAGCAACAAATAATTAATAAAGTGAACGGGATAGACCTGGGCGTTCTGCAAAGTACAGTCAGTGCTATCCAGCAGGAACCTGATCTCGGAAAATGCAGGTTTCACGTTCGAAATAAGTGGATCGAAGGAAACCACAACCGGACCACAATTAGCAGTTTCTATGGTGCCAAACAGGAAAATGAGCACAAGCAGGTTTTCGAGCTTAATGCAGATGAACCTCCTGTTCTCGCGGGCGAGGACCAGGCACCGAATCCGGTCGAGCACCTGCTGAATTCTTTAGCTGCATGTTTGACAACAAGCCTGGTGGCCCACGCCGCTGTACGCGGTATTCAACTCGACGAGGTAGAATCGGAAATCGAAGGTGACCTTGACCTTCGGGGATTTCTGGGAATCTCCAAGGACGTCCCAAAGGGTTATACCGACATTCGTATCAAGTTCAAAGTGAAATCCGATGAGAACAACATGGAGAAGCTAAAAAGTCTGGCCGAGTTCTCACCAGTCTACAATAGCCTCATCAACGGAACAAAAGTTGACATCCAGATAGAACCTAAACAGCAGAGCCGGGATGTGGGAGTATATAAAAACCGGCCAAGGTTGTAAAAACGCTTTGTGACTTTTACTGATATCCTGATTGCAGATCAATATCTTGATTTGCTTTCAATGAACTATTGTGTGCGTAACACATGAGAAGGAATTGAAAAAATAAGTAAGTTAGGAGATGATATTATGGCCTCAGTACAAACTAAAACAAAACCAGAAAGTGGAGTCCTTCCGGACGAAAAGACAATTTTGGAATTCAAGGAGTCTTTGCGCGGTGAGCTGATTCAGCGCAGCGACAAAGGCTACGATGAGGCGCGGAAGGTGTACAATGCGATGATCGACCGGCGCCCGGGATTGATTGCTCGTTGTGCGGATGTGGCGGACGTAATTACCGCCGTGAATTTCGGCAGAGAGAACAATCTGCTCGTCTCAGTCCGGGGCGGCGGTCACAACGCCGGGGGGCTTGGCGTGTGCGACAATGGTTTGGTCATCGACCTGTCGCGCATCAATTACACTCGCGTAGATCCCGCAGCACGTACTGTTCGAGTCGGCGGCGGCTGCACCTGGAACGATGCCGATCATGCGACTCATGCGTTCGGACTGGCGACGCCCGGCGGCACGATCTCGACGACGGGCATTGGCGGACTTTCGCTGGGCGGCGGAGTCGGCCACCTGACTCGCAAGTACGGTCTGACCATCGACAATATTCTGGCCGTGGATATGGTGCTGGCAGACGGCAGTTTCGTGACCGCCAGCGACCATGAGAACGAAGACCTCTTCTGGGCAATCCGCGGCGGCGGGGGCAACTTCGGCATTGTTACCTCGTTTCTCTTCAGGGCACACCCGGTACACACGGATTACGCCGGGCCGATGCTGTGGGAGCTTGAAGACGCCCCCGAGGTGATGAAGTGGTATCGTGAGTATATCACCACGGCCCCGGAAGAAATTAGCGGCTTTTTTGCCTTTCTCAACGTACCGCCGGCACCGGGTTTCCCGGAACACCTGCACGGGAAGACGATGTGCGGCATAATCTGGTGCTACGCCGGCGACCTGGACAAGGCCGAGGAAATCTTCGCGCCAATTCGCAGCTTCAAAAAGCCGGCCCTGGACCTTGTAGGCCCGATGCCCCACATTGCGCTGCAGACAGCATTCGACGCACTCTATCCACCGGGACATCAGTGGTATTGGAAGGCTGACTTTATTAATGAGCTGAGCGATGAAGCTATTGTTCTTCACGTTAAATACGGCTCGGCACTACCGTCTCCGCAATCGACGACGCATTTCTATCCCATTAATGGGGCTGCGCACCGTGTGGGTAATAGCGATACACCCTGGGCTTATCGCGACGCTACGTGGGCACACGTGATCGTTGGAGTAGATCCGGACCCGGCCAATAATGACCAACTGATAAACTGGGCAAGGGAGTACTGGGATGCCGTGCATCCGTACTCAGCCGGCGGTGCCTACATAAACTTCATAATGGAAGAAGGCGAAGATCGTATAAAAGCAACTTATCGCGATAATTACGAACGCCTGGCCAAGATTAAAAGCAAGTACGACCCGACTAATTTCTTCCGTGTAAACCAGAACATAAAACCTCAGACGGAGTAATGGTTTATGTAGATTAATTAATATCCTAAAGATACAAAATGAATTGTAAAGGTCGTGGTGTGTACGAGTGCTATTTATGAATTCGTCCGGCAAATATAAAATAACCTGATTTTCAGTAATGTTTATTGATATATTGTAGCGTGAAGCGTCGAATTAGCGCGCAGGAAAACCAAAAATCCGAAACAGAAACTTATTTGGAGATGAAAACTAATGGATAAACCAACGATGTTTGAACCGTATAGAGCGGCAGCGGATATAGATGTCGTGCCCTCATATTTCCCAATACCGGGATTAGGAATCGTCCCGGTCAACGCCTTTGTGCTTAAAGCGTCCCAGCCGGTTCTCGTGGACACCGGTCTGGTTCCTCTGAGCGATGAGTTCATGGAGACACTCTCATCCGTTATCGATATCGGGGACCTTTGTTGGTTGTGGCTAACTCACACTGACCAGGACCACATCGGCAGCCTTTGGCGTGTCCTCGAAGCGGCTCCCAAACTGCGCATAATTACAACCTACCTCGGCGTAGGCAAGATGAGTTTGTGGAATCCATTGCCCATGGACAGGATATATCTGTTGAATCCGGGCCAGAGTATTGACGTTGGTGACCGCACACTCACGGCGATCAAACCGCCCTCATACGACGCCCCGGAGACAACTGGCTTTTACGACCCGAAAGCCGACGCTTTTTTCAGTTCGGATTGTTTCGGTGCGCTGATGTCGGAGCCTGTGGATAATGCTGCCGGAATGGGAGCCGAGAACCTGCGGAAAGCTATGGTCTTCTGGGCAACAGTAGATGCGCCATGGTTACATACCGTGGATAGATCGCTGTTTGCCGAGAGCCTGGGGCGTGTCCGTGAGATGTCTCCGAAGCTCGTTCTCAGCGCTCATCTGCCTGTTGCCAGTGATATGACTGACAAGTTAATCGAGAATCTGGCAACTGCGCCCGAGGCGCAACCGTTTGTCGGACCCGACCAGAAGGCACTTGAAGCGATGCTCAAAGGGATAACCGGATAGGAGCTATAACGATTTTAAGATTTCGCTGCACCATCATCCTCCATACATGTTTCTTGCGTTGACAAACCTGCTATTCTAAGATAGCCTGTTGATGATGCTCCGCCCGGTGCCGCAGGAAGATTAGATTGCGGCACCGGCGCCGAGAGAGTCACATTTGCAGGAAATATCAGGTAGGAAGAAAACAATGCCGCTCGAAAACATGAATGTTATGCTTGGCAGGGCCGCGGACGCCGGTTATGCAGTCGGCGCCTTTAATATCCTGGACTACAATTCGACAAAGGCCGTCATTCTTGCTGCGGAAGAAACAAACGCCCCGGTGATAATCCAAACATCGGCCAAGACGGTCATCTTCTGGGGCACCTCGGCGATTATTTCCTGGGTAAGGCAGCTTGCCGGCTCATCCAGTGTTCCGATTGCTTTGCATCTCGACCACTGCAAAGATTTGGATTTACTCAAAGAGTGCATCGAGTCAGGCTGGACCTCGGTTATGATCGACGCCTCTTCGAAACCGTTCGATGAGAATCTTTCCCTGAGCAGGCAGGTGGTAAAGATGGCACGGCCGAAAAATGTCACTGTCGAAGCCGAGCTCGGGGCCATCGTCGGCGTGGAGGACGAAATTCACGTCAAACAGCAGGATGCGCATCTGGCCGACCCCAAACAGGCAGTCATATTTTGTGAAAAAATAGAGCCGGACTGCTTCGCGCCCGCGATCGGAACCGCTCACGGCGTATACAAGGGCGTACCAAAGATCGCATACGACCTGCTCGAAGAAATCGCCGCTAAAGTGGCGCCTCCCATAGCCCTGCACGGCGGCACGGGACTGGCGGACGATGTATTCAAAAAGTGTATCTCGCTCGGATGTGCGAAAGTAAATATTTCGACCCAGCTCAAATACGCGTTCATCGACGGATTTGTCAATTACCATAATGCGAACAATACGGAATATAATCCGATGAAAGTCATTGATGCCCAGTTCAATGAGCTTAAAGCGGGCATTATTGAGAAGATTAATCTGTTCGGAAGCTCAGGAAAGGCTTGACAGAGGAGAACATGCCGCAGATAGGGCAAGGAAAAAATGGAGGCTGTAATGAAGGCCATTATTTTCGATTGTGATGGCGTTCTGGCTGATACCGAACGGGATGGGCACAGAGTTGCTTTCAATAGAGCATTCGCAAAAAAAGGACTCCCGATAGAGTGGAGTGTTGAGCTGTACGGAGAGCTTCTGGAAGTTGCCGGCGGTAAAGAACGCATGAGGCACTACTTCGACAGCTACGGCTGGCCTGCCGATGTTGCTGATAAGGATACTCTTATTAAAGAACTTCATAAACTCAAAACAGATTATTTCATACAAATCATAGAATCGGGACAAATGCCTTTACGTCCCGGCGTTGCAAGACTTGTAGATGAGGCTATCGCCGCTAATATCGCTTTGGCTATTTGCTCTACTTCTCACGAGCGGGCGGTTAACCTGGCAGCGGAGATACTGCTCGGTCCCGAGCGAACGGCTCATTTCAGCACAATCCTGGCCGGCGACGTTGTGTCAAAGAAAAAACCAGATCCTGAAATATATAACCTGGCTTCGGAAAGACTAAGCCTTGCGCCGTCGGTATGTGTTGTGGTAGAAGACACCCGCATTGGTCTGCTTGCGGCAAAAACAGCAGGTATGCATTGTGTTGTCACTACAAACGGCTATACGAAGGACGAAGATTTCACGGAAGCGGACCTGATCGTCTCCGAACTGGGTGACCCACCGAACGTTCAGGTAACTCTGGAGACAATTTTATGCCGGATAAAATAACGCTCGAAGATATTCTGGATAGCAAAGACGATGGCATTTACGACATCACTACAGATGCGCCGGGTCCGCAAGGCAAGCTGCCTTTAACTGAGAATCTCCTTGTCGATGCTCCCAGTGGTGACATCTTCGGAATGAGCCAGAACGCGGGGATGGGGTGGGAACCATCCGAATTAATTCGGGAACAATTTTTATTATTAAGCACCCAGGGCGGGATTCGTGCTGGTGACGGCACACCCGTTGCGCTCGGCTACCACACGGGGCACTTTGAGTTGGGACTGCTCGCCGGCGCAGCAGCAGAGCAGCTTCAACGTCTTGGTTACATACCGTTCGCGGCTTTCTGCACGGATCCGTGCGATGGGCGGACTCAGGGCACGCCGGGCATGATGGACAGTCTTGCATATCGCAACGACGCTGCAACAGTCTTTCGCCGCCTGATCCGGAGTCTGCCCACACGAAAAGGCGTGCTCGGTGTAGCAGCTTGCGACAAAGGGCTGCCCGCGATGATGATGGCATTGGCTGCAATGCATGATTTACCGTCGGTAGTAGTGCCGGGTGGAGTGACGCTCCCGCCTGCCGAAGGTGAAGATTTAGGAACGATCCAGTCTATTGGGGCGAGATTTGCCCACGGTGAGGTAACGCTGGAATATGCCATGCAGATGACGTGCCGGACATGTGCGAGCGCAGGCGGCGGCTGTCAGTTTCTCGGAACCGCGGCAACTTCTCAGGTCGTTGCCGAAGCTCTCGGGATAAGTCTGCCGCATTCGGCGCTTGCACCATCGGGTCAGGAAATCTGGCTGGACATGGCGCGTCGCTCGGCTAAGGCACTGGTCAGGCTGCATCAAAACAACATAAGCATGAAAGATATTCTTACCGATTCGGCGGTTCGTAATGCAATGACCGTTTATGCAGCTTTCGGCGGTTCGACGAACCTGCTTCTGCATATTCCGGCAATTGCATACGCCGCAGGATTGAGCCGCCCGAGACTTGAAGATTGGAAGAAAGTCAACCGTGATGTCCCGCGTCTTGTAGATGTTTTACCGAACGGGCCCGTCGGACATCCAACTGTGCGGGTCTTTCTGGCAGGGGGTGTGCCGGAAGTTATGTTGCATTTGCGACAACTCGGCTTGTTGGATCTGGGTGCAGTGACAGTATCGGGCCGGAATTTGAGTGAAATGCTCGACTGGTGGGAGACATCAGACCGCCGGCAACGGCTGCGGAAATTACTATATGAAAAAGACGGCGTCGACCCGGACGAGGTGATTATGAATCCTGCGCGTGCCCGGCAGTGCGGTTTGACCAGCACAGTAACCCTGCCCCAGGGCAATCTCTCGCCGGATGGCTCGGTCGTTAAAAGTACAGCCATTGATCCGACACTGCTGGACAGTGACAGCGTATATCGCAAAATCGGTCCCGCCCGTGTGTTTACGAGTGAATCCAGCGCAATACGCGCCATAAAAGCAGGTGACATAAAGCCCGGCGACATTATCGTGCTGATTTGCGCAGGACCGATGGGCAGCGGCATGGAAGAAATCCTGGAAGTCACCGGTGCGCTGAAGCATCTTTCATGGGGCAAGCAAGTTGCGGTAATTACCGACGGCCGGTTCAGCGGAGTCAGTACCGGCGCCTGTATCGGTCACATTGCCCCTGAAGCCCTGGCAAAAGGCCCGGTCGGAAAGGTGCTGGATGGAGACGTAATTCAGATTATTATTGACTGCAAAAATCTTCAAGGAAGCGTTGATTTGATTGGAGACGCTAAGATACCGGAGAATCAGCGAAGCGTGGAATTTGGTACCCGCATATTGGCTGAGCGCCGCTTTCGATCCGATCTGGCGCCTCATCCGAATCTTCCGGATGACACGCGCTTGTGGGCTGCCTTGCAGGAGATAGGCGGAGGCACCTGGGGCGGTTGCGTGTACGACGTCGAAGCAATCGTCCAAATGCTGAAAGCCGGCAAAGATAACTTGCAGAAGCAATAACGAATTAGTACATTGTGACGCTGCAGTTTTGATAAGGATTTTGTTATGACAGACAATCGGAAAAATCTTTCGGGTGTTTTCGCTCCTGTAGTGACGCCATTCAATTCCGACGAACTCGCACTCGACGACTTGAGGTTCAACCTGCAAAAACTCAACGAGACGGACCT